>NZ_BANB01000282.1 GCF_000964365.1 Acidisphaera rubrifaciens HS-AP3
GTGGGCGGCATGGCCTTCGCGCTGCTGGTGCTGCACCCGAGCCTGGGCGCGCTCGATCCGGCGCCACGGGTGGCGGTCGCGGGGGCGGCGTTCGGCCGGTTCTTCCGGCTGGTGTGGCACGCGATGCCGATCGTGCTGATCACCGGCTATGCGATCCTGTTCGGCGTCTATGGCGGGTTCGCCGGGGTCACCTGGCCGGTGCATGCGATGCACGGCCTCGGCCTGCTGATGGCGGCGCTGTTCATCTTCGTCGTCACCGGCCCGTATCGCCGGTTCCGCACGGCGGTGCAGCCGGCGAACGCGCTGCGCGCGGCGGCGACGGTGCGGCGCTTCGTGTGGATCAACCTCGTGCTCGGGCTGATCACGATCGTGCTGGCGTGCCTGGCCCGGGGGTGACGGCGGGGCCGGCGGCGGGGTTGAGGGCGAGGCGGACCTCCATTACGTCCTCCTCGCCGGGCATGCGGTGGACGCTGAAGCCGAGCCGGCGGACGAAGGCCAGCATCGGCGCGTTGTCCGCCAGCACCTGCCCCACGATCTCGGCGATGCCGCGCCTGCGCGCCCAGTCGAACAGCCGGCGCATCAGGTGGGAGGCGAGGCCGCGGCCCTTCATGTCGGGCTGCACGATCACCGCGAACTCCGCGCTGCGGCAATCCGCCTCGCACACGAGGCGGGCGACGCCCACCGTGTCGCCACCCTCCGCGTCGCCAGCCTGGGGCGGGCGCACGGCGACGAAGGCCATCTCGCGGTCGTAATCGACCTGCGTCAGCCGCACCATCATGTCGGCCGACAGCTCCCGCACGGCGGTGAAGAAACGATAGCGCACGTCCTCCGGCGAGAGGCGGGCGAAGAAGGCGCCGTGCGCCTCGGCGTCCTCCGGCCGGATCGGGCGGATCAGCAGCGGGGGACCGCCGGCCGGGGTCCAGGGCGCCTCCAGCTCGGCCGGATAGGGCGCGATCGCGAGGCGGCTGGCGCGGTCGCCGGCAGGGCGCAGCGTGACCGCCGCCTCCATCACCGCCACCCCCTGCCCGTCCGCCGCCATCTCCGCGATGTCGAGGACGGCG
>NZ_BANB01000281.1 GCF_000964365.1 Acidisphaera rubrifaciens HS-AP3
GCCGGGGTCGCGGCGTAGGCGACCGGCGGGGCGGTGGTCACGAGCATGCCGGGCGGCAACGCCGCCGGCCGATCCGCATCAGAAAAGGCGGCCTCCGACTCGGCGGCCCCCGACTCGGCAGCCCCCGACTCGGCGGCCCCTGACTCGGCGGCGCCCGATCCACCCGTCGCGCCCGTCCCCGCCGCGATGCGCTGGAAAAAGCCGGTCTCGGCCAGGTACGGATCGTCGAACAGCCCGGCGAGGGTGACGACGGGGCCGTTCGGCACGTCCGCGGCGTCCAGCGCCGCGCGCCACGCGGCGGTGGTGCGCCCGGCGAGCGACGCCGCGAGCGTCGCATAGACGAGGTCGATGTTGTCCGACCGCGCCGCGATGGTGGCGAAGCGCGGGTCCGCCGCCAGTTCCGGCCGGCCCACCGCCTGCCACAGCCGCGCGTATTGCGCGTCCGTCGCGGCGATGACGCAGATATGGCCGTCGGCGGTCGCATAGGGGCGGCGGTGCGGCGTCAGCATGCGCGGGTAGCCGACGCCGCGCGCCGGCTCGCCCACCGCCCCCGCCCACATATGTTCGACCAGGACGAAGGCGGCGGTGCTTTCCAGCATCGGCACGTGCAGCGCCTGTCCCTCGCCGGTGCAAGCGCGGTGGAACAGGGCGGCGGTGATCGCCTGCGCCAGCGTCATGCCGGTGAGCTTGTCGGCCAGCACCATCGGCACGTAGCGCGGCGCCCCGTCCGGCCCGGCATTCAGGGCGGCCAGCCCGCTGCGCCCCTGGATCAGGTCGTCGAAGGCCGGCGCGTCCGCCAGCGTGCTGCCCGGGCGGAACCCGGTCGCGCAGGCGAGGATGAGGGCCGGATTGACCGCCGAAAGCCGCTCCCACGTCAGGCCCAGACGCTCGGCGGGGCGCAGGCGCATGTTGTGCACCACCACGTCCGCCCCGGCGACGAGGCGGTGCAGCGCCGCCTGTCCCCAGGGCTGCTTGAGGTCGAGCACCACGCTGCGCTTGTTGCGGTTGAGGCCGGCGAAATAGGCGCCCACCCCCGGGACGGCGGCGGGGCCGATGTCGCGGGTCTGGTCACCCTCCGGCGGCTCGACCTTGATGACGTCCGCCCCGGCATCGCCGAGAATCTGCGTCGCGTAGGGGCCGAGCACGACCGCGGTGAGGTCGATGACCCGGATGCCGGAGAGCGGACCGTTCGGCATGGCTATTTCCTGCGTGGGCTGACAGACTAGTCGGACAGACCGCCCGGCGCGCAGGGCCCCACCCGGTGGCGACACGCCGAGTGGCTTACTTGCAACACGTCATGGGAAAGCAACACATGCGTGCGTCCAGGACTGCCAGAACGGCGTTGAACGGGGCATGTTGTGTTGGCGCGTCGAACGGAAACGACGCTGGAGGAGCTTAAGACACATGGAACTGCGCAAACTTCTCGCCGGGTCGGCGCTCGCGACCCTGACTGTCGCGTCTCTCGCGCCGATTGCCAAGGCGCAGCCCGTGGATGGGCTTTACGTGAGCGCGGGGGCGGGCCTCAACCTGCTTCAGGACACGATCATCAACCCGTCGCCGGCCCTCGGCACGCCCAAGAGCAGCGCGCACTGGGATGCCGGCTGGCGTGGCGTGGCGGCGATCGGCTACGGCTTCGCCGGCCTCGGCCTGCCGATCCGCGTCGAGGTCGAGGGTGACTACTTCAACAATCACCTCGACAAGGTCATCACCGGGGCGGCCGTCCGCGGTGGGGGCTACGAGCAGAAATACGGCGCGATGGCCAACCTGTACTATGACATCGACACGGCGCAGTTCGGACTGCCGCTGCCGGTGTTCCCGTATGTGGGCATCGGCGCCGGCTGGCTCGACCAGCAGGTGAACGGGTTCAACGTCTCGGCCCCGGGCACGACCTACCCGCAGGCCGGCACCAACGGCGCCGATCGCGGCAGCTTCGCCTATCAGGCGATCGCCGGTCTGGCCTACCCGATCGTCTCCGTGCCGGGTCTGTCGGCGACCGTGGAATACCGCTTCACCGGCCTTCTCGATCCGCTGCCGGCCGTGGGCGGCTACACCACGAACGCCGCGGGCGTGAACACCCACGAAGGCAACGTGAAGTTCGGCAACGACCTGAATCACTCGATCCTGGTCGGGCTGCGCTACGCGTTCAACGTCGCGCCGCCGCCGCCGCCGGCCCCGGCCCCCGCGCCGGTCGCCGCTCCGGCCCGCAGCTACCTGGTGTTCTTCGACTGGGATAAGGCCAACCTGACCGAGCGCGCCCGCCAGATCATCCGCGAAGCCGCTGACAACTCGACCAAGGTGCAGTACACCCGCATCGAGGTGAACGGCTACACGGATACGTCCGGCACGCCGCGCTACAACCAGGGCCTGTCGGTGCGTCGCGCCCAGGCCGTCGCCGCGGAACTCGTCCGCGACGGCGTGCCCCGCTCGGCGATCAGCATCCAAGGCTTCGGCGAGACGCATCTGCTGGTGCCCACGGGCCCCGGCGTGCGCGAGCCGCAGAACCGCCGCGTCGAGATCATCATCCAGTAGTCGTCTCGACCGACACGCTGAAGGAAGCCGGCGCATGAACAATGCGTCGGCTTTTTTCTTGCCTGTTCAGTGTCGCCGCCGGATGGGGCATGATGGCGGCATGTGGCGCATCGTCTCTCCCCCTGTTGCCGTGCCTGCCCGACGCGGGGTTGCCCCCTTGCTGTTCGCCGCCGGTTTTGTCCTGTCCGCCGCGCTGCCGGCGGGGGCGGCCCGGGCGCAGCCGGTGCAGGGCGTGTATATGAGCGGCGGCCTCGGCCTGTCGTTCCGCGCGCCGGACGCCGCGGGCGGCACCCTGCCACCGATCGATCCGCCGTCCACGGCCCGCGTCCCGGCCCTCGCGCCCGCCCCCACGCCCGCGCCATTGCCGACCGGCCACGCCGCCCTCGGCTACGGCTTCGCCGACAGCGGCGTGCCGCTGCGCATGGAACTCGAGGGCACCTTCATGAACGGCCGCACCGGACCCTGAGGGGGGGGCGTACCGCCTTCCCGGGCGGCGGCGGAATCTGCCAAACTTACATGTACCAGTCGGCCGGATGAACGAGGGTGCCAGTCGACTGGATGAACGAGGGCGGATCGGCAAGAGGCGGAGCTAGGGCGAAAGCGATGGCGGGCAGTGCTTCCGATGTCGCTGGCTACACCATGCCCAGACAGCAGGCCACTGAGGTTATCAGTGAAGCTAGGCGCCGCAACATGGCGGCAATCGGCGGGAAGAATACCAAGCCCGAACTTGCGGTCAGACGTATCATCCACGCGATGGGCTATCGATACCGGCTGCACGCGGCCACGCTTCCCGGCCGCCCCGATATCGTGTTTCCTGGACGTCGCAAAATCATTGATGTGCGCGGTTGTTTCTGGCACCGGCATCCAGGGTGTCCGCGGGCAACAACGCCAGTCGCAAGGCGCGATTTCTGGGAGGATAAGTTCCGCGCAACCGTTACCAGAGACGAAAGGAACCTTGCTGCCCTCCGCAGGTCCGGGTGGCAGGTGCTTGTTGTCTGGGAATGCGAACTTGCTGGCGGTCATCTAGCCGAGCAGTTTCGCACTTTCCTGGGCACCCCCGGGCCTCTGCGCGGGGACGAACGCCTTAACCGACTTGCAGATGTTTCCATGCACTCTCCTAGCTTAGTACGGTAGGGCGTAGTCGCGACGCGGTGCCTTTCGAGTCGCGTTGGCGGGAGGTGCTTAATGGATGCTGTTGCACGACCTCGAGTCTCGAACCCCGCCGTGTTCCGCCGCCTCAGCAGACTGGCCTCTGGCGGCAGGCCCAGGGTTCTCGATCTGTTTTCCGGTGCCGGCGGCATTTCGCTTGGGTTCCGGCGAGCCGGCTTCGATATAGCTGGGGCTCTTGAGATTGAGCCAATTCCTGCATTCACTCATGCGCTGAACTTCCATGGCAGAGATCCCGACCTCATCGCCCTCCACCGCCGTCCCAGAGATATGACGCGCGCCGAGCCGTCTGAGGTCGCAGCAGAGTTGTCGCTAGGCAATGTGGAAGATGCGATCGACGTGCTGGTAGGGGGGCCTCCGTGCCAAGCGTATGCCCGTGTTGGCAGAGCAAAACTTCGGGAAGTGGCCGATCATCCTGTCGCGTACAAAGTTGACCCGCGCGGCAATCTGTTTCTTCGATACCTCGCTTATGTGAAGGCTTTCCAGCCTCTTGCGCTTCTAATGGAGAACGTCCCGGATATTCTGCACTACGGAGGCCACAACGTTGTTGAGGAGATGGTCGAGGCGCTTGATGATCTCGGATACAGCGCGCGGTACAGCCTGATAAACACAGTCTTTCATGGCGTCCCCCAGATGCGAGACCGCGTGTTTCTGATCGCCTACCGAAAGGAGTTGCTTGTTAAGGTGCGCTTTCCAAAGGCCACGCATTTCATGGTTTTGCCACCAGGCTATGCAGGGACACGCGCTGTCGCTCTTCGCTATGTCGACCTCCTGGGAGGCGCGGGCTACGTGCAACCCGATCTAGGTGATGAAAGTCTGCCAGGCCCGGTCACTGCCGAAGACGCAATCGGCGATTTGCCGCCGATCAAAGGTACCAGTGTCCGACGCGGTGCCCGCCGTTTTGATAAAGCTGTTGATTACCACGGCAGAGCCGAGCCGACGCCCTATCAACTTGCGATGCGGCAATGGCCCGGCTTCGAAGCCAACGGCGGTCCTCGGGATCACGTAATTCGCTATCTGCCCCGGGATCATATGGTCTTTTCTGAAATGAGGCAGGGTGCAGAATACCCGGAGGCGCACGCTACCGCCGTGCGCATCGCGCAGCGTGAGGCCAAGCGGCGCGGTATCCGGCCCAACACAGAAGATTTTGAGAAGCTCTTTGCCAGTATCGTTCCGCCTTACGACGTCACTAAGTTTCCCAACAGGTGGTGGAAGCTCCGGCCTGACTGGCCTGTTCGGACCCTGATGGCCCATATCGGTAAGGACACGTATTCGCATATCCACTGGGATGCCGCTCAGGCGCGCACGATTTCCGTGCGTGAGGCGGCGAGGCTTCAATCCTTTCCCGATGGCTTTTTATTCCAGGGCGCGATGAATGCGGCGTTTCGGCAGATTGGTAATGCGGTTCCTCCGTTAATGGCAGCACGTCTTGCCGAAATCATCAGAGACACCCTGCAAGAAGCAGCGAAGCGGCTTACGGTGAGTAATGCGGCGCCGCCTTACTCGTCAGGCCGCTCAACGTAGATGCTTTCGCACCATGTCATTGCTGACGTTGCGATCGAGAAGCCATCGACGCGGACGCCGGGCGGCATATGATTTTCGTGAAGAGCCTTCAGACGCCTAGCCAATAAGTTTATGGTGTCCGAAATCCGTAGCCAGCCGCCATTGTCATTCAAATCGAACACTCTGTAGATGCGGTACGGAATGGTATCAGCAGCCTGTATGATCTCAGCGATGGAAAGATGAATCACGTTTTCAAAGGGTCCGCTTGTCGTCTTGACGTCAATAAGGATTTTCTCGCCGGACGGAGTGAGTGTTTCGAAATCATATGGAGCAATGGCATTCTCCGAAGCGACCCACCGATAATTCGCTAGCTTTCCGGCTATCGTCTGTGCTGCCAGCAGTGTGTCGATCAGACCTTCGCCGTCCATTCCGATAGCGCCGGCCCTGGCTTTTGCGGCAGCGAGATCCTGGGCAGAGATAAGGCGATTGCGTTTGTTCTGAAGAAGCTTTGACGTTCCTTCGAGCCCACCCAGGGCCGCATCTTCAAGCGCGGTCTCCATGTCTGCGTCAGCGGCGACAATGTACACCGGATGCGAGGCCATAACAGAGGCAGCGTCCGCAGCCTCGGTGATCTGAGCGGGCGTGACAGCAATCATGCTTCGTCCGCCGTCGCCGAAAAGCTTCTCCAGCGAGATATGAAGGGCGGCGTCAGTCGGCGATAAGCGACTGACGAGGATGAGGTCGAGCGTCCGCGGCGCGATTTCACCCGTAAATGACATGATTGCAAGGTCGCCCGGCTGTATTCCATCGTAGCGGGCAGGATCGTTGGGCGGCCCTGGTATAAATTCGCCGTTGAGCCGCCAATTCTTATAGCTGGCTGTCTTAATTATCTTTCGCGCGAGTTTATGTGCTTCCTTGGCATCAGGTCCGTATATCGTCAGCGCCAATGCAATCTCGTTGTTGGTCGCCGCGGCCGCGGCCGGCAATCCGGGATAAAGCCGCCCCGTTAAAACATCCGCGTTTAGATTGATGCTTTTCTGATTGCCTTTGTTAATGGCGCGGAACACGCCCTTGAAGAGCGTGCAGTCACTCGCTGAAAGGCGCTTGATGGCTCTGACCGTCGGCACAGCTTGATTCCCCGCCCGTTATACTGTGCATAGTGTATTGTAGATGGCGTGCAGGAGCGGCGCGCTTGCCCGTAGGGGCCCATCAATTCGTTAGAAAACTGCTAGGCCTCTTGCGCCCCCGCGCTACCCCGCCGCCGCCACCGCGTGGCCGTTGGAGAGGCGGTAGAGGCGGTCGAGGCGTTCGGCGCCGGTCAGGCGGTGGGCGATCAGCATCACGGTGCGGCCGGCGGTGCTCTCGGCGAGGGTTTCGAGGAAGGCGCGCTCGGTCTCGGCATCGAGGCCGGCGGCGGGTTCGTCGAGGATCAGGATCGGGGCGGGAGAAAGCAGGGTGCGGGCGAGGGCGAGGCGGCGGCCCTGGCCGCCGGACAGGCGGGCGCCGCCCTCGCCCACCCAGGTGTCGAGCCCGTCGGGCAGGGCGCGCACCACCTCGGCGATGCGGGCGGATTCGAGCGCGGCCCACAGCGCCGCCTCGTCGGCGTCGGGACGGGCGAGCAGCAGGTTGGCGCGCACCGTGTCGTCGAACAGATGCGTCGCCTGCGCCAGCCAGCCGATGCGCGCCCGCACCTCGGCCGCCGGCAGGGTCGCGATGTCGGTGCCGCCCAGCAGGATCCGCCCGCGCGTGGGTGCCGCGAGCTTCAGCGCCAGGGCGGCGAGGGTGGATTTCCCGGCGCCGGACGGGCCGAGCACGGCGACCTGTGCCCCCTCCGGCACGTCGAGCGTCAGCCCGTCGAGCACCGCGTCGCGCCCCGGCCAGGCGAAGCTCACGCCCTCGAACCGCAGGGCGCTGCCGCGGGCGGCCCGCGCGCCGCGCGTCTCGGCCGGCGCGGCCCCGGATGTCGCGGTGCCCGGTTTCGCGGTGCCCGGCTTCGCGGTGCCGGGTGTCGCGGCGGGGGGATC
>NZ_BANB01000280.1 GCF_000964365.1 Acidisphaera rubrifaciens HS-AP3
AGATCGCCACGATCCCTGGGAGCCCGAGGAAGCCACGCTTGGCCGTGAGGCGCGCGCTGAGAGGATCAACAAGCGTGTCGGCTGATCCGTTCGCGGCTCCGCGCGCCGCGTCCGGGCGTGCGCCCGACGTGTTCCGACCCGGCGCCTGGGTGCCGATGCGGCAATACGCGGACAGCGAGGAGGTCGATGTCGTCGTGATCGGCACCGGTGCCGGCGGCGGCCCGGTGATCGCCGGGCTGGCGGAGCAGGGCTTCTCCGTCATTGGCTTCGATGCCGGGCCGTATTTCAGGCCACTGGAGGACTTCGCCTCCGACGAAACCGAGCAGGACAAGCTCTACTGGAATGACGACCGCATCTCCGAGGGCGCGAATCCGCTGGTGATGGGCGGCAAGAACAGCGGCAAGGCGGTCGGCGGCTCCACCGTGCACTTCGCCATGGTCTCGCTGCGCTTTCGCCCCGAATGGTTCAAAGCCCGCTCCGTGCTCGGCTACGGCGCCGACTGGCCGCTCGACTGGCGCGACATGTGGGATTGGTATGCGAAGGCCGAGCAGGCGCTCAGCATCTCCGGACCCATAGGCTACCCTTGGGGCCCGAAGCGGCCGCGCTATCCGCTGCGCGCGCACCCGATCAACGGCGCGGCGCAGCTGCTCGCCCGTGGCGCGGAAGCCATGGGCTATAGCTGGACGGAGACGCCTCTTGCCACCGTGTCGTCGCCGAAGGGCGACAGCGCCCCCTGTGTTTATCGCGGTTTCTGCCGCTTCGGCTGCTCCACCAACGCCAAGCAGAGCCAGCTGGTGACCTTCATCCCGCGCGCGATCGGCGCCGGGGCGGAGATCCGCGACCTGGCTATGGTCGGCCGGATCGAGACGGGATCGAACGGGCGCGCGACGGGCGTCCACTATCATCGCGAAGGCCGGTGGCGGTTCCAGAAGGCGCGCCACGTTGTGGTAGCCGGCTACGCGATCGAGTCGCCCCGTCTGCTGCTGAACTCCGCCACCGATCGGTTCCCGAACGGCCTGGCCAACAGCTCGGGCTTGGTCGGCCGCTATCTGATGAGCCAGTCCAACCAGGCCGCGTTCGGCTACATGGACGAGGTGGTGCGCGCATATAAGGCGCCGCCCTCCACCACTATCACCGAGCACTGGAATTACCAGGACCGCAAAGACTTCTTCGGCGGCTACTGCTGGATGGCGCAGGGTCCGCTGCCGATCGAGACCATGACCATCCTGACGGGCTCCAAGGGCCTATGGGGCGCCGCGCTGCATGAGGAAATGCTGCGCTACAACCACATGGTCGGGCTTAAGATGGTGGGCGAACAACTGCCCAACCCCGACAACCGCGTCACCTTGGCCGACGACACCGATCAGTACGGCCTGCGCATCCCGCGGATCACCTATGCCTGGGGCGACAACGACAAGGCCATGATCGCCCACGCGCTGGACCAGATGTGCACGAGCCTGGACTTGGTCGGCGCCCGCGACGTGTTTCGTCAAGAGAACGACATGAACCACCTGGGCGGCACCGTCCGCATGGGGTTCTCTCCGGAGGATAGCGTCGTCGACGCGGATTGCCGCAGCTGGGACGTGCCCAATCTCTGGATCTGTGACGGGTCCGTGTTCCCGACGATGGGCGGCGTCAACCCGTCGCTGACCATCACAGCGATTGGTATGCGGACGGCTGCGCGCATTGGTGACATGTCGCGGCGAGGAGAGTTGTAGACGATGGCGCACTCGCTTCGGCCCGGGAAGCCTTTCATAGACGCTGGCACCTGTAGTGCCACGGCACAGTTGCCATGACGCCGCTCGGACGGCGCGGTCTGGTGCGCGGCGCCGCTGCCGCCGGGCTGGCGGCGGCGTAGCCGAATGGTCCGGCCGCGGCCCGCGGTGCCGGAACTGCATGGCAACCGCTTCCGCCTGCGGCTTGACCGCGTAGCGATCGAAAGTCCGGCACTAGCGACTGGGCCAACGCGATCAATGGCAGCGTTCCCGGCCCGACGCTGCGATGGCGCTCTAGGGTGACGTCGTCACCCTAGAGCGCCATCCGACCTGATGGAATCGCGAGGGATTCCCGAATGGGCGGAATGCTGATTCACGCTACCTGCCGGAGCG
>NZ_BANB01000279.1 GCF_000964365.1 Acidisphaera rubrifaciens HS-AP3
CGCGGCGGCCGGCTGCGCATGGGCCGCACTGGCCCGCGGAGCTCCCGCGCCCGTGCCCGTGCCGGGCGCCGGGTGCGGCAGCTTCATCATCGCGCCGGTCATGGGAATGAAGAACACGCCCATGTCGCGGCGGCTGTGGATCTTGCCCTCCGCGTCCTTGGTGTAGACGTACAGGACCTGCCCGCGCTTGAACGGCTGGCCGATGGGAATGATCATCCGCCCGCCGGGCTTCATCTGCTTGAACAGATCGGGCGGGGCATACTGCGCCGCGCAGGTGACGATGATGATGTCGAACCCGCCCTCCACTTCCGGCCAGCCATAATAGCCGTCGCCGACGCGGGTGCGGACGTTGTCGTAGCCGAGCGGGGCGAAGATGCGGCTGACCGCGCGGCCGAGCGGCTCGATGATCTCGATCGAATAGGCATGGCCGACGATGCGCGACAGCAGCGCGCTCTGGAAACCGCTGCCGGTGCCGATCTCGAGGCAGGTCTGGCCGGGCTTCGGCTGACAGACCTGCGTCATGTAGGCCTGCCCCAGATAGTCTGATAGCGCCGAGCCGTAGCCGAGCGGCCAGGGCTTCGGCGGATCGTCATAGGCGTCGCCGCCGGTCGAGCGGTGGTCGGGGTAGTAATAGTGAAAATACTCGCGCGGGACCTCGCCGAACGCCTGCACCACGGCCGGGTCAGCGTGGCCGAGGCGCTCCTTCAGGTATGATTCTATCAGCCGCAGCGCCGGCCCGCGGCGGGCCTGGATCGCGTCGAACTGCGACGCCGACAGCGACACCGGCCGCCCCGACGCCCGCATCGCGGTCTCATACGCCTCCCGCGTCCAGCCGCTTCCGGCGTTGACGGCGGCGCGGGCCGGCCGCGCGGTCGCCCACAGGGCGGCACCGGCGGCGCCGGCAGCGATCAATCCGCGGCGTGTGAGGCGGTCTGCAACCACGAGTGTTCCCTTCGGGACAGTGGAAAAGCAACGGCAGCGAGCACATACAGCAACGCCGCCGCGATAAGAACCCGGTCGAAACCGGCCTCCCGCGCGAGGAGATTGGCGAGCGGGGTCGCCACGACAGAAAAGGCACCGTTCAGGCCCCAAGCCCAGGGCAGGAAGCCGGTCGGCCCCGCTTGGGCAAGGCCGAGCGGGAAGAACGTGCCGAGTGCTACCGAGACCGGCGCGATCGCGAGCAGCACCAGACCCGCCCGCACAACAAACGGCCAGTCGAGGCTCGCCAGCAGCGCCGGGGTCGCGCCCAGCGCCGCCGCCGCGCACCACAGCACGACCACGCCGGCGGCCGGCAGCACCATGCGCCACGGTCCGCGCGCCCGTCCCGCCAGCAGGCTGCCGAGGCCGGAGAAGATCAGCATGCCGGTCAGCACGAGGGCGAAGGCGTTGGCGCGGTCGCCGAGATAGAGGCTCGCCCGTTCGATCGCGGTGATCTCGATGAACAGGAAGCCGAGGCCGAGCGCGGGAAAATACACTACCGCCCGCGCTACCACGCCCGGCGCGGCCCGCACCCGCGATGGTGCCAGCAGGGGGACCAGCAGGACGATGAGCGCCAGGATCGCCGCCTGTGCCAGCACGGCGAGGTTGACGAGGGCGCCGATCTCCGGCTGCGGCAGGATCTCCACCCGGCGCAGGATGGTCCCGAGCCGGTCGAGCCGCAGCGCCGCGTAGTAGAACGGCCGGTCGAGCGTCTCCGGCGCGAGGCTGAAATCGGCGCCGGATGGGGTCGGGCGGCCGGCGAGCACGGCCCGCGCCTCGTCGGCGATGGCGTCGTCGGCCCCCTCCGCCGTGACCTCGCCGCGGCTGAAGGAGACGGCCGGCAGGTCGTTGTAGATATTCGCCCGCAGCGCGGCCGGGTCGATGCCCGGATAATACGAGACGTCGAAGCTGCGCGCGTCGCACCACGCCCGCGCCGCCGCGATCCGCGCCCCGTCGAAGCGTGTCGGCGACAGCAACAGGCGCACGTTCCAGGCGGAGCGGTAGACGATCACGTGCGCCGCCGGATCGGTCGTGCCGACCGCCAGCAGGGCGGCGCGCGCCGTCGCCAGAACGCGCAGCGCATAGACCGGGAAATCGCGTATGGAGACCGGCAGCGACAGCAGCCCGCCCGGCCGCAGCGCGCGCAGGTCGGCGGCGATCGCCTCCACCGTATAGGCGGCGGCATTGTCCTCGGCCGCGTCGAGATAGTCGGCGGACAGGTCGATGACGTCGTAGGGGCCGCCGATGCCCGACACGTCGAGCGGGCTCGCCGCCAGCAGACGCAGGCGCCGGTCATGGGCCAGCGGCGGGGCCGGGCCGAGCCCGTGCGCGACCGCGTCGCGCAAGGTCGGCTCCGGCTCCAGCGCGTCCACCGTGGCGGCGCCGAGCGCAAGCGGCAGCATTGCGCGGAATCCGCCGGACGCCCCGGCCACCAGCACCCGCGCATGCGGGATCAGCGCATAGGGCAGCGCGTCCAGCCCCGCCGCCGCGTAGCCGAGGTCGAGCGGCCCGGGCTTCGGCAGCGCCGCCACCCGGTTGCCGTCGCGGTAGAGGCCGTAGGTCTGCGGCGGTCCCGGCAGGTTGAGGAGGCCGGCATTGTTGGACACGTCGGTGTCCACCCGCTCGGTGAAGTCGTCGAGCAGCATGTAGTCGCCGCGCGGCGACCGGCGTTCGGCCACGACCCGGGCGCCGGGCGTGTGCAGCGGCGCATAGATCGCCTTGAAATCGTTGAACGCGGCCTGATTGTCCGCGAGCAGCAGCCCCTCTGCGCCGGCCAGCGCGACAAGCGCCGCGGCGACCGCGGCGAGCCGCGCGCGCGGTGCGAACACGGCGGCCACCGCCAGCGCCGGCAGCAGCGCGGGCACGAGATCGAAGGGGTGCAGCACGTACATCAGCGCCAGCACCAGCAGCGCGCCCGCCCCCGCGCCGACGAGGTCGAAGGCATAGACGCGCGGCACCTGCCGGTCGTTGAGGATGAACGACAGCCCCACGAACAGCCCCGCCGCGAAGAAAAAGGGCAGGAGCGCGGAGTAGTAGCCGGCGATGTTCCACACCTGCGGCTGCCACGTCGCCGGGTTCTGCAGCTGCAGCGGATTGAACGGGTTGGTCGTCGTGTAGTGAAAGCCCACCGCCGCCGTCGCGACGAGCACGGCCGGGAGCGCCGCCAGCAGGGCGGGACCGCGGCGGGCGAAGGCGTCGCGGGCCAGCGCCATGACGACGCCGGACAGCGCGAAGCCCGCCATAACTATGGAGATGACCCAGTAGCCGTACTCGGACCACTTCGCGACGGCGAAATAGCGCGTCAGCGTGGTTTCGAACCCCACGGTCGCCAGCGACACGAGCGCCAGCGCCCAGAGCGAGCGACGGGGCGACGTCAACGCTCGATCCGGCGGGTGATGAAGGTCTCGACCAGGGCGTTGAACCGGTCCGCGTCGTCGATGAACAGCGCATGCCCGGCATCGCTGAACACCGCTGTCTCGGCATACGGGTCCTTGCGCGCCAGATTGCCGGCCTGCGCGGCGAAGCCCGGGCGGACAACGTAGAGCACCGGCGCATGGACCATATAGACGGCGTCGCGCCAGTAGCTGCGCGGCACGGGATAGGACAGCAGGGCGCGGGCGGCGTATTCGGGGGTGCGCAACGTCGCCTCGGTCAGCGACGCGAGATAGGCGTCGGACTGCGGCGTGCGGAACATCGACGCGACGAAGCGCCGCATCGCCAGATCATGCGGCACCGGCGGCCCGCGCCGGCGGTAGAAACGGTGCGGCGCCGGGGCCGGCTCCTCGCCCACCGAGTTGTCCACCAGCACCAGCCCCGCGAGCTGCCCGTCGCCGTGCTCGTGGACATAGGCGAGGGCGTCGAGCACGCCCAGCGACCAGCCGAGCAGCACCACCCGCCCGCCGCCGAGGCGCGCGAGCAGGTCGGCGATGTCCTGTCCCCGGCGCAGCGGCTCGTAGCCGGTCCGGGGCACGTCGGACTCGCCCTGGCCGCGTGGGTCGAACGCGATCACGTGCCAGCGCCGCGAGAACGCGGCGATCTGGGGCTGGAAGATCCAGGCGGGCATGGTCCAGCCCGGCACCAGCACGACCGTGAGGGCGCGCGGCGGCCCTGCCTCCAGGTAGTGGAGGCGGACGGCGTCGGTTGTCATGAAATAGCGGTCGACCGCCTGCGCGGCCGCCGGGCGCGGCAGGGCCAGCAGAACCGCCACGAGCAGCGGCACGAATCGCAGGACACCCCGCATGAGGCGTTCGTGCGAGCGCGCGGGCGGTCCTGTCAACCCGCACCCGCGACCGGCGGCGGCCGTGCCAAGTCAGATGTCGCCAAGGTGACGCAGGATCGCCGCCGCCCGCCACGCCACGTGATCCACGTCAAGGTCCCAGTCGCGCACATGCGGCGGCCCGTCGCCGCCCGGGGACGGGTCCGGATAGGCGTCGGCCCAGTAGCGCAGGCCGCACAGCGCCGCGACCGTCCGGTAGCAGCCGTTGACGTTGTGCGCCGGCATCAGTTCGAGGATGACGGCCCCCGGCTCGCAGAAGACGATGTTGGTCATCCCCGCGCCATGCGCGCCCACCACCAGCCGTGCCTCGCGGAACAGCGCGGCCTGCTGGCGGAAGGTCAGCGCGCCGGGGACGACGATCTCGAACCCGGCGGCGGCAAGTCGGTCGATCAGCGCCGCCTCGCTGCGCATGCGGCGGGCGGCGGCGTCGGTCCGCGCGACGTAGATACGGCGCCGCGGCCGCCCCGCCAGCGGGATCGCGGCGCGCAGCCGGGCGAAGGTCGCCGCCTCGGACGCGGACAGGCCGAACACCGGCTCGCCGCTCAGGAACTCGCTGTATTCGGCCAGCGGCAGCGCGTATTGCCGCCCCATCTCCAGCCGCAGGCGCGGCACGTCGCCCCAGCCGAGGATTTCCAGCGCGGCCGTCTGGAACGGCGCCTCGGCGTGCAGGGCGACCGAGACCGGGCGGCGGGAGCGGTCCCTGCGGCGCAGCGCCGCGTCGATCGCCGGCAGCGACTGGACGACCCAGTGAAAATAATTGGCGGCCCACAGGTTGGCGCCGATGACCACCCGGTCCGTCCCTGGCGCCGGCGGCGCCGGGTCGTGCACCCGCACGGCGCCCCAGGTCTCTTCCCCGAGGCAATAGGCCGTCTCGCGCAGCCGCGCCTCCCCGGAAAGGAGGATCATCGTGGTCGCGTCCAGCACGGCGTCGCGCAGCAGGTAATGCCGCACCCGCATCGGCTTCAGGGCGTCGCCGATGAAGGGATTGGTCTGCGGACGGTCGAGCGCCGGCATGGACGGGGGCGGGCGCACCGGACGCTTCGGATCGACGATCACGATCCGGTCGGCCGCCTCGGCCAGCCGCCGCGCGGTCATGTCGGGCGGCGGTACCACCGGGCCGCTGAAGGCGGGCCTGCCGGGCGCGCCTGTCCCCGCCCCTGCCCCGGGCACGGCGCCGGCGGGCGACGCGGATGAGCGGCGGCGGCCAGACCAGAGACGCAGCAAACTCACCTCGCCGGCTCCCGCACGCATGGCTACGTGCCCTGCTGGGTAGCCGGGAACGCGACGGCGAGAAAGAGGCCGCCCGTCCTCAGTGCGCGAGGACGGCCGCCTCGGCGGGCTCCTGGGCGGAGACGGTGCGCAGCGGCAGGTCGCGCATGCGGACGGCGACGAAGCCCGCGAGCACCATCAGGATGGCGCAGGCCATGAAGGCGAGATGGAACGCACCGGTCAGGCCGGCCTTCAGCGCCGCCTCCGCCCCCGGCGGCACGCCCGCCAGGGCGCCGTGCAGCCGCATCTCGCTGAGGTCCACATGCACCGACAGGCCAAGGCCGTGCAGCACCGTGCCGAACCGCGCCGCCAGCAGGGCGCCCACCAGCGTGCTGCCGAAGGCGCCGCCGAGGGAGCGGAGGAACAGCAGCATTCCCGTCGCGGTGCCGACATCGCGCCGCTCCGCCGCGTTCTGCGTGGCGACGAGGCTGGTCGGCATGATGACGCCGATCGAGACGCCGAGCAGCAGCTGCCAGGCGATCGTCAGCACGTGCGGCGTCGCGGGCGTGACGGTCGCCAGCAGGGCGAAGCCGAGCGCGCAGCCGCCGACGCCGGCGCACATCAGCGCCCGCGTCCGCCCGAGCCGCCGCGCAAGCTGCCCCGCCGCATAGGCGCCGACGCAGTTCGAGCCGAGGAAGGGGACAACGAGGAATCCCGAGCCGGACGCATCCGCGCCGCCGACCAGCTGGAAATACAGGGGCAGCAGGAACGTGGCGCCGAACAGCGCGGCGGAGGCGAAGAAACCGATCACCGTGCCGCTGACCACCACCCGGTTGGCGAACAGGCGCGGCGGCGCAGCGGATCGCTCGCGCGACGCTCGTGCCAGGTCAGCACCAGCAGCAGCGCCGCGCCGGCGGCGACCAGACCAAACAGCATGGGATCCGTCCAGGCCAGCGTCGTGCCGCCCCAGCTGAGCACCAGCAGCCAGCAGGTCACGCCGCCGGTCAGCAGCGCCGCCCCGGTGTAGTCGATGCGGGCGGCGCGCGGACGCACCACCAGCAGCTTGAGCGCATGGTTGCACAGCAGCAGCGCCACCGCCGCGAGCGGGACGTTCATCCAGAAGATCCAGCGCCACGACGCGACATCCGTGACCCAGCCGCCGACGATCGGGCCGACGATCGAGGCGATGCCCCAGGCGCTTGCCATGTAGCCCTGATACCGGCCGCGCTCGCGCGGGGACACGACGTCGGCGATCGCCGCCTGCGCCATCGCCATCAGGCCGGCGCCGCCGATCCCCTGCAAGGCGCGCGCGGCGACCAGCTGCCACAGCGACTGCGACAGCGCGCACAGGACGGAGGCCACGGCGAAGATGGCGATCGCCGGCATCAGCAGCCGCCGGCGGCCATAGATGTCGGACAGCTTGCCGTACACCGGCGTCGCCACGGTCGCCGTCAGCAGATAGGCGGAGACGATCCAGGCGAGGTGCCCGAAGCCCTTGAGGTCCGCCGCCATGGCCGGGACGGCGGGGATCACCACCGTCTGGTCGATCGCCGCCAGGAAGATGCACAGCAGGATGCCGCTCAGGACCTGCAGGATCTCCTGATGGCTGAACTGCGGCGCCGGGGGCGGCGCGGGAATGTCTTTGTCCGTACAATCGAGCATGACGGACAGTCGTGGCGCCGGGGGCGGCTTTTCGCAAGTGCGAGATGAGCGGCGCGGATCACGGTTGCGCGCGCGGCGGGACTGCGGGGCACGGTCCCGCCGCGGCGCTATAGCTCCTCGATCCGTTCGACGCCAGGGATGACCTTCATTGCCTGCGCCAGACGCGGTGAGACGTTGTAGCGGTCCGGCAGGGCGATCTCCACGTCGCGCAGGGAGGCCAGGCGCGGGATCAGCACGACGCGGCCGCGACCCTGCCCCTCGCGCGCCAGGAGGTTGCGTATGTGTGCGACGGCGGCGGTGTCTGCGAGCCAGACGCGCATGCCTGCCCCCGCCTCGCGCGCCGCGTCGTCGAGCGCCGCCACGTCCTGCGCGGTGATCCGCAGCGCGTCGCCGTCGAGGCGCAGCTCCGCGGTCACCAGCACCAGCGCGCCGGCGGTGATCAGCCCCCGTGCGCGGCCGAGCGTCTCGCTGAACAGCGTGACCTCCGTCCCGCCGGAGGCGTCGGAGATGCGGACCCAGGCCATGCGGCTGCCGGTGCGGGTGGTGCGCTGCTTCTCGCCGACCACGACGCCCGCGAGCTTGACCCGCCCCGCGCCGGCCTGCGCGCGGGCCTCGATCTGGGCGATCGGCACCACGTCGAGACGGCGCAGCGCGGTCGCGTAGGCGTCGAGCGGGTGCGCCGTCAGATGAAAGCCGATCGCCTCCGCCTCGAAGGCGAGGCGCTCCAGCGGCGGCCAGTCGGGCATGGCGGGAAGCCGCAGCGCCTCCACCGCCGACGCCGGCCCGGCGCCGCCGAACAGGCCGATCTGGTTCGAGCTGCGCGCCTCCTCCTCGGCCTGCGCGCGACGCAGGATCGTCTCGGCGGCGGCATGCAGCCGGGCCCGGTTGGCATCCAGCGCGTCGAAAGCGCCGGCGCGCGCGAGATTCTCGATCTGCATGCGGTTGAGCGCGCGGGCGTCGATCCGGGCGGCGAAATCGGCGATGTCGGCGAACGGCGTGTCGCCGCGCGCGGCGACGAGGCTTTGCATCGCGGCCATGCCGACCTTCTTCACCGCCGCCAGCGCATAGCGGATGGCGAAGCCGCCCGCCTCCAGCCGCTCCACCGTGAAGTCGGCGGCCGAGCGGTTGACGTCGGGCGGCAGGATGCGCACGCCCGCGCGCTCCGCCTCCTGCTTCAGCGCCGCGAGCTTGTCGGTGTTGCTGATCGCCAGCGACATGCAGGCGGCGAAGAACACGACCGGATGGTTCGCCCGCATCCAGGCCGTCTGATAGGTGACGAGCGCATAGGCCGCCGCGTGCGACTTGTTGAAGCCGTAATCGGCGAACTTGGCCATGAGGTCGAACACCTCGGCCGCCTTGTCGCGCTCGATGCCGCGCGCGACCGCGCCGGCGGTGAAGGTCTCGCGGTGGGTCTCCATCTCCGCGCGTATCTTCTTGCCCATGGCGCGGCGCAGGCTGTCGGCGGCGCCGAGGCTGTAGCCCGCCATCTGCTGGGCGATCTGCATCACCTGTTCCTGGTAGACCATGATGCCGTAGGTCTCTTCCAGCATCGCCCGCAGGCTCTCGTGCGGCGGCGCCCAGACCTCGCCGTGCTTGCGGCGGCAGTAATCGGGGATGTTGGCCATCGGGCCCGGGCGGTACAGCGCGACGCCCGCGATCAGGTCCTCGAACCGGTCGGGGCGCATCTGGCGGAGCACGTCGCGCATGCCCGCGCTTTCGAACTGGAACACCCCGCCGGCATCGCCGCGGCTGAGCATCGCATAGGTCGGCGCATCGTCGAGCGGCAGCCGGTCGAGATCGACCGCGATCCCCTGTTCGCGCAGATAGCCCACCGCGCGCTGCAGGATGGTCAGGGTCGTCAGGCCGAGGAAGTCGAACTTCACCAGCCCCGCCTGCTCGACATGCTTCATCGAGTACTGCGTGACGAGCATCTCCGACCGCGGATCGCGGTAGAGCGGTACGAGGTCGATCAGCGGCCGGTCGCCGATCACCACGCCAGCGGCATGAGTGCTGGCGTGGCGGTACAGCCCTTCGATCTGGAGGGCGATTTCCAGCAGCCGGCGGATCGCCTCGTCGTCGTCGCGCATCTGCTGCAGGCGGGGTTCGCCGTCGATCGCCTCCTGCAGCGTGACCGGCTTGGCGGGATTGTTCGGGATCAGCTCCGCGACCTTGTTCACCTGCCCGAACGGCAGGCCGAGGACGCGGCCCACGTCGCGCACCGCCGCGCGGGCCTGCAGCTTGCCGAAGGTGATGATCTGCGCGACGCGGTCGGTGCCGTATTCGCCGCGCACATAGGCGATCACCTCGTCGCGGCGTTCCTGGCAGAAATCGATGTCGAAATCCGGCATCGAGATGCGTTCGGGATTGAGGAACCGCTCGAACAGCAGGTTGAAGCGCAGCGGGTCGAGATCGGTGATCTGCAACGCCCAGGCGACGACCGAGCCGGCGCCGGAGCCGCGGCCGGGACCGACCGGGATGCCCTGCGCCTTCGCCCACTGGATGAAGTCGGCGACGATCAGGAAATAGCCCGGGAAGCCCATCTGCGCGATCACGCCGAGTTCGTAGTCCAGCCGCTCGCGGTAGCGGGCGCGCTCCGTCTCGGCCAGACCCAGCGCGTCGAGCCGCGCCTCCAGCCCCTCGCGCGCCATCGCCCGCACCGTCTCGTCCTCGCTCGCGCCGGGGCGGACCTTCGGGCAGACGGGCAGCAGCGGCTTGCGCGTCTCCGCCATCACGGCGCAGGCGCGGGCGATCGCCAGCGTGTTGTCGCAGGCGTCGGGCAGGTCGGCGAACAGCGCGCGCATGTCCGCCGCCGGCTTGAACCAGTGGTCCGGCGTCACGCGCCGGCGGTTGCGGTCGGATAGCGGCCGTCCCTCGGCGATGCACAGGAGGGCGTCATGCGCCTCGTGCATCGCGGCGGTGGCGAAGTAGCAGTCGTTGGTGGCGACCAGCGGCAGCCGGGCGGCGTCCGCGAGCGCGAGCAGTCCCGGCTCGACCGAGCGTTGCGCGGCGAGGCCGTGGCGGTGCAGTTCGACCGCGACGCGGCCGGGAAACGCCTCCGCGAGGCGGGCCAGCAGGGCGGCCGC
>NZ_BANB01000278.1 GCF_000964365.1 Acidisphaera rubrifaciens HS-AP3
GGCGCTCGCGGTCTCGGCCGCCAGCACGGCGAGCGGCGCCCGCCCCTCGATCAGCACCGGCAGCCCGCGCTTGAGCTCGGCCGCCGCGCGCTGCACGACGCGCATCTGCAGCACGTCGCGCGTCAGGCGGGGGATCTCCGGCCGGCCCGCGTCGGGGCGGCTGTCGGGGGCAACGCTGCGTGTCATGCGGCCTGTTCCGGAACGCCACGGCAGAGGCGGGAAACCTCTGCCTGTATCCTCGTATATGGCGGGCCGGGGCGCGGTGGCGAGGCTTGCGCGCGCGGCGTCGCGGCCGGCGGCGTCGCGGGGATGATGCGACGCGGCATGCCCTCACGATGTTGCGTGTTTCTTGCGGCGCGGTTTCAGTGGCTGCACGGTAGGTGGCGGAGCGTCGGGCCCGCCGCGGCGGTTGGACAGACGAAGGGGGAGACGATGTCGGGCGAGCGGCCGATCTTGATCGTGGATGACGACCGGGCGCTGCGCAGCCTGCTTGCCGAGCAGTTTGCGGTGGACGGGGAGTTCGCCGCGGTGGAGGCGGGATCGGTCACCGAGGCCGACGCCCTGCTCGCCGACGGGTCGGTGCGGTTCGAGGCGATCATCCTCGATGTCGGGCTGCCGGACGGCGACGGCCGCGATTTCTGCGCCCGGCTGCGCCGCGAGGGCGTGAAGGTGCCGATCGTCATCCTCACCGGCTCGGACGACGAGAGCGACGTGGTGCGCGGCCTCGATTCCGGCGCCAACGACTACATCGCCAAGCCCTTCCGTCTCGCCGAATTGCTGGCGCGGCTGCGGGCGCAGGTCCGCATCTACGAAAACAGCGAGGACGCGGTGTTCATGATCGGCCCGTACACCTTCCGCCCGTCGGCGAAGGTGCTGCAGGAGCAGATACGCAACCGACGCATCCGCCTCACCGAAAAGGAGGCGGCGATCCTGAAATACCTGTATCGCGCCGGCACGAAGCCGGTCGCCCGCCAGGTGCTGCTGAACGAGGTGTGGGGCTACAACGCCAACGTCACCACCCACACGCTGGAGACGCACATCTACCGGCTGCGCCAGAAGATCGAGCCCGATCCGTCGAACGCGAGGCTGCTGGTGACCGAGGGCGGCGGCTACCGGCTCGACCCGGAGGGGCTGCCCGACCTGCCCGCCTGAGGGGACGGAGGCCGTGCCGGAGGTCTGCCGCGCCGGGCGGGCCGGCATGCGCGCCCCGCCCGTTCGTCCCGGCTTGTGCGCGCGGCCGGGGCGGGCCATCTGCGCGCGATGACGACAGACAGCACGCATGATCCGATCGGCTGGCACGGGACGACGATCCTGTGCGTCCGCCGTGACGGCCAGGTGGCCATGGCCGGCGACGGGCAGGTCAGCCTCGGCCAGACCATCGTCAAGGGCAACGCCCGCAAGGTCCGCCGCATCGGCCCGTCCGGCGCCGTGCTCGCGGGCTTCGCCGGCGCGACCGCCGACGCCTTCACCCTGCTGGAGCGGCTGGAGGCGAAGCTCGAACGCTTCCCTGGCCAGCTGGAACGCGCCTGCGTCGAACTGGCCAAGGACTGGCGGACCGACCGCTATCTCCGCCGGCTGGAGGCGATGATGGCGGTGGCCGACCGCGACCGCAGCTTCACCCTGACCGGCAACGGCGACGTGCTGGAGCCCGAGGACGGGGTGATCGCCATCGGTTCCGGCGGCAACTACGCGCTGTCGGCCGCGCGGGCGCTGATCGAGATCCCCGCCCTGTCGGCTGAGGAGATCGCCCGCCGCGCCATGCGCATCGCCGCCGAGATCTGTGTCTATACGAATCACAGCGTGATCGTCGAAACGCTTTAGACGCGCGCACGGGAACAAGACGCATGGACGTCCCCACCTACACGCCCCGCGAAATCGTCTCCGAGCTGGACCGCTTCATCGTGGGCCAGTCGGACGCCAAGCGCGCGGTCGCCATCGCGCTGCGCAACCGCTGGCGCCGTCAGCAGCTGCCGGAAGGCCTGCGCGAGGAGGTGGTGCCGAAGAACATCCTGATGATCGGCCCTACCGGCTGCGGCAAGACCGAGATCGCCCGGCGGCTGGCCAAGCTCGCGCAGGCACCGTTCCTCAAGGTCGAGGCGACGAAGTTCACCGAGGTCGGCTATGTCGGCCGCGACGTGGAAAGCATCGTCCGCGATCTGGTCGAGGTCAGCCTGACCATGCTGCGCGACGTGCGCCGGCGCGAGGTGCAGGCCAAGGCGGAGCTGGCCGCCGAGGAGCGGCTGGTCACCGCCCTGGTGGGCGAGGGTGCGGCGGCCGACACCCGCAGCAAGTTCCGCCGCATGCTGCGCGACGGCGAGTTCGCCGGCCGCGAGGTCGAGGTGTCGGTGACCGAGCCCGCCGGCATGCCGATCGGCCAGCTCGACATCCCCGGCATGCCGCCCGGCCAGATGATCAATCTCGGCGAGATGATGAAGGGCATGATGGGCCGCCAGCCGCAGCGCCGGCGCATGCCGATCGAGGATGCCCGCCGCGCGCTCGAGCGCGAGGAGGCGGACCGGCTGCTCGACACCGACCAGATCGCCAAGGACGCGGTCGCCCATGCCGAGCAGAACGGCATCGTCTTCATCGACGAGATCGACAAGATCTGCGCGCGCAGCAGCGACGGCGGGTTTCGCGGCGGCGACGTCTCGCGCGAGGGCGTGCAGCGCGACCTGCTGCCGCTGATCGAGGGCACGACGGTCACCACCAAATACGGGCCGATCAAGACCGACCACGTGTTGTTCATCGCCTCCGGCGCCTTCCACCTCGCCAAGCCCGCCGACCTGCTGCCGGAACTGCAGGGCCGGCTGCCGATCCGCGTCGAACTCGCGCCGCTGTCGCGCGCCGACCTGCGCCGCATCCTGACGGAGCCGGAACACAGCCTGCTGAAGCAGTATTCGGCGCTGATGGGCACCGAGCGCGTCGATCTCGTCTTCGCCGACGACGCGGTGGACGCGCTGGCGGACCTCGCCGCCGACATCAACGACCGGGTCGAGAACATCGGCGCCCGCCGGCTGCATACGGTGCTGGAACGGCTGGTGGAGGACATCAGCTTCACCGCGACCGACCGGCCCGGCGAGACGATCACGGTCGATGCCGCCTATGTGGCCGACCGGGTGGGGCCGCTGGCGCAGAAGGGCGACCTGAGCCGGTTCATCCTGTAGCGGACGCCGTTATAACACCCGTTGCACGGTTCTAACCGCTGTTATATATAACGGCGGTTAGAACCTGAAGCGGGAGGCGGCGGCGATGATCGACCTGAAGGTGACGCAGATCGGCAACTCCCTCGGCGTGATCCTGCCGAAGGAACTGCTGTCGAAGCTGGGCGTGGCCAAGGGCGACACGCTCCACGCGATCGAGACGCCCGACGGCATCCGCCTGACCCATGCGGAGCCGGATTTCGAGGCGCAGATGAAGGTCGCGCGGGAGGTGATGCGCGAGCGCCGGGCCGTCCTGCGCGAACTGGCGAAGTGACGCTCTGGCTGGGGCGGGCCACGATCCTTGCCATCCATGACGAGCAGCTGGCCGAGCATGGCGGGGCGCCGGGACTGCGCGATCCGGGGTTGCTGGATAGCGCGCTGGCGCGCCCGCTGAACGCGGCAGCCTACGGCGACCCCGATATCGCCGAGCTGGCCGCGCTCTACGCGCTCGGCATCGTCCGCAACCACCCGTTCATCGACGGGAACAAGCGCACCGCCTATGTGGCGCTGGAAACCTTCATCCGGCTGAACGGGCTGCGCTTTCCCGTCACCGACGCCATGGCCGTGGTGGTCTTCATCGATCTCGCCGCCGGGGAGACGTCCGACGAGGAGTTCACCGTCTGGGTCCGTGAGAACATCGCTTGACGGGGTGGGCGGGCGCCCGCATCTGCCGTCCATGACCGACCCCTTCGTGCGTCCCGAGGATGCCAGCGCCGCCGAGGCGATCGCGGCGATCGGCGAGGCGCTGGACGTGTTCGACGACTGGATGGACCGCTACCAGTACATCATCGAGCTGGGCCGGTCGCTGCCGCTCTATCCCGACGCCTGGGCCGACGACGCGCACCGCGTGCCGGGCTGCCAGAGCCGGGTGTGGATGGAGATGGAGGAGCGGGACGGGCGGCTGTATTTCGCCGGCGCCTCCGACGCCGCCATCGTCTCCGGCCTCGTGGCCCTGCTGCTGCGCGTCTATTCGGGCCGCACGGCGGCGGAGATCGGGGCCACCGATCCGGTGTTCCTGAAGGAGCTCGGCCTGCTGGAGGCGCTGTCCACCAACCGGGGCAACGGCATCGCCGCCATGGCGCGCCGTATCCGCGAGGCGGCATCCCGCCACGCCGGCGCCGCGGCCGGCTGAGCCGCCGCCCCGCCGCCCGGGCCGGCTATTTCCCGCCGGGCGGCTTTCTGCTTGATTGGCTGATCGCAGACGAATCGGCCAACCTTCCGACACATGCTGTTCTACGAGCCGCTGTTCCTGTTTGTCTTCCTGCCGGCGACCTATGCGCTGTACTTGCTGGTCGGGCGGAACATCTGGCTGCGGCGCGCGGTCATACTTTCCGCGAGCGTTATCTTCTACGTCTGGTCGGAGCCGTTATTCGTCCCGGTCGTCCTTGCCTCGGCTTGGCTCGATCACTTCCTCGCCCGCCGCATCGCCGTCGCCACCGACGAGCGGCGCGCCCGCGCGATGCTGGCGCTGGGGGCGGTCGCCAATATCGGTATCCTGGTCCACTACAAATACACCGCCTTCCTGGTCGCCAACCTCGATGCCGTGCTGTCGGGCGCGGGGCTCCATCTGGCGGTGCCGCAGATCGCCCTGCCGATCGGCGTGTCGTTCATCGTCTTCGAGAAGATCACCTATCTGGTGGACGTGAAGCGGCGGCTGTCGGCGCCGGCGCCGAGCCTGACGACGTACATGCTGTACGTCTTTTTCTTTCCGAAGCTGCTGGCCGGGCCGATCATCAAGTATCACGACCTGCAGACGCAGCTTGCCGCCGTGCCGCCCGCCGGGCTCGAGGATTTCGCCGCCGGCTTCCTGCGCTTCATGCTGGGCGTGGTGAAGAAGACGATCATCGCCGATACGCTGGCGACGGGCGTGGACGTGGTGTTCGGCGACCATACCGGCCCGATCGGCTTCGCCAATGCCTGGTGGGGCGTGGCGCTGTTCACCTTCCAGATCTACTTCGACTTCAGCGCCTATTCGGATATGGCGATCGGCATCGCGCGGATGCTGGGCTTCCGCCTCGCCGAGAACTTCAACATGCCGTACATCGCGTGCAGCATGACCGAGTTCTGGCGGCGGTGGCATATCTCGCTGTCCACCTGGATACGCGAGTACCTTTATATCCCGCTGGGCGGCAACCGGGTCGGTGCGGCGCGGCAGTATTTCAATCTGTGGATCTGCTTCCTCGCCTCCGGCCTCTGGCACGGGGCGGCGTGGACCTATGTCGCCTGGGGCGCCTACAACGGCGTCTTCCTGGCATTGGACAAGCTGTTCCTGCTGCGCGTTCTCGACCGGCTGCCGCGGGCCGCGGCCAACGCCATCACCTTCGCCGTCGTCATGGTGGGCTGGACCATCTTCCGCGCGACGTCGCTGACGCAGGCCGGCGCGTTCCTCTTGGCCATGGTCCATCCGGGGCTCGCCGGCTACACCACGCGCATCTGGATCACGCCGGACATGCGCCTCGCCCTCGCGATCGCGGCGGTGGTGTGCGTCATGCCGCGCCTGCCGTTCTGGGGACGGCTGCGGGCGGGCTTCGCCGAGGGGACGACGCGCGGCCTCGTGCTGCAATACGGACTGACCCTGCTGTTCGTGGGCGCGGTGGGCAAGGCGCTGGCCGATCCGTTCACCCCGTTCATCTATTTCCGGTTCTGAGGCGGCGTTGCCCGTCCTCCGGCCCGCCCTCCGGACCTGGCTCCGCCGCCTGCCGCCGGTGCTCGGCGCCGGGCTGATCGCCCTCGGCGCCGCGCAGGTGATCTGGAACGGCACGCTCGGCAGCCTTGCGCCATGGCTGCACTGGCACGTGAAGATCCCGCTCGGCGCGCTGCCGGACAATCCGCCGCCGCTGTCGGCGGCCAGCTTCCTCGACGGGCGCTGGCAGCAGGCGGTGGCCCATTCAATCGGGCCGCGCACGATCCTCTACACCCCGTCGGTGCGGTGGAAGAACCAGATCTTCTACTCGCTGCTCGGCATGTCCGGGGCGAAGGAGATCGGCATGGGCCGGGGGCAGGAGCTGTTCCAGTGGGCCTATGTCCGGTCGTACTGCGAGGTCGATCTGGCGAAGATGGCGGTGGACGGCCCGCACTGGGCGGCGCGGCTGCGCGCGCTGCAGGACGCGGTCGAGGCGCGAGGCAAGCGGTTCCTGTATGTCATCACCCCGTCCAAGCTGCAGGAGATGCCCGGCATCCTGCCGAAGACCTTCCCCTGTCCGCATGGCGCGGAACATGACGAGAAGCTGCGCATGTGGCGGGCAGAGCTGCAGGCGGCGGGCGTGCACTATGCCGACGGAGTGCTGTCGCTCAAGCATGCCGAGGGGCGGTATCCGGTCGATTTCTTCCCGCGCGGCGGCACGCACTGGAACCTGCTCGGCGCGTCGCTGGCGGCGCAGGACATCACCCGGCTGCTTGACGCGCAGGGCGCGCGGCTGTCGCCCTTCACCTTCCGGGTCGCGGTCAGCCACCACCCGAAGGACTCGGACCGCGACATCTACGATACGCTCAACCTGCAGCTGCACGCCGACAATTACGCCGTGCCGCTGATGATCTATGACGCGACACCGCCCACGCCGTGCGTGCCCGAGCGCATCGCCGAGGTGGGCGGCAGCTTCCTGTTCCGGGTCAACGAGGCCCTGGATTCCATCGCCTGCCCGCCGGTGATCCGCATGTACTGGTACTGGGACGAGCGCGGCTTCCTGTACCGCGACGGCCGCCGCACGCAGTTCAAGATCACCGCGCCGCGGCGGGCCGAGGACATCCTGACCTGGGCTGAGACGGTGATCCTGGAGGAGAACGTCGCGACGATCCCGGACTCGGTCCACGGGCAGGACCTGATGGCGCTGCTCGACCATCCGGCCGACACCCTGCCGGCGACGCCGGTGAGCGCCGCGAAATAACGCCTTCGCGATTGCCGCCACCCCCGCCGTGCTGCATGCTCGCCCGCGCGGCGGTCATGGCCGACTTGCCGCGAACGCGCGGAGCTGCTCCGCGCCGGCTGATCCTGGCATACCCGTTGCAGACCGTGTGCGCCGCTGTCGGGCGCCGGGGCTGATCGGGCGTCGCGACAATCAAAAGGGTGAGTGGACATGGCGCTTAACCGCCGACAATTCGTGCAGATCGGTGCTGCCGCGGGCTTGATTGCCGCGCCGATGATCAACCGCCGCGCCTATGCCGCCGAGCCGATCAAGGTCGGCAGCCTGCTCGACCTGAGCGGGCCGCTCGGGTCCTCGGGCCAGACCATGTATGACGCGATCCAGCTTGCCGCCGCGGAGGTCAATGCCAAGGGCGGGCTGCTCGGCCGTCCGGTGCAGCTGATCAACTACGACACGCAGTCCACCATCCAGCTTTACTCGCAGTACGCGCAGCAGCTGGCGCTGAAGGACAAGGTCGACGTCGTGCATGGCGGCATCACCTCCGCGTCGCGCGAGGCGATCCGGCCGGTGTTCGACCGTTTCCGCGTGCTGTATTTCTACAACGTGCTGTACGAGGGCGGCGTGTGCGACCGCGACACGTTCTGCACCGGCACCACGCCCGCGCAGACGGTCAACAAGCTGGTCGACTACACGCTGAAGAACTTCGGCAAGAAGGCCTATGTGATCGCGGCCGACTATAATTACGGCCAGATCACCGCCAAGTGGATGAAGAAGTACACGCAGGACGGCGGCGGGTCCGTCGTGACGGTGGATTTCTTCCCCCTCGACGTCACCAATTTCTCGGCCACCATCGGCAAGATCCAGGAAGCCAAGCCGGACGTCGTGCTGTCGGCGCTGGTCGGCTCCAACCACACCGCGTTCTATCGCCAGTGGGCGGCGGCGGGCATGAAGTCGCGCATCCCCATCGCGTCGACCACCTTCGGTCTCGTCAACGAGCTGGCGACGCTGGATGCCAAGGAAAGCGACGGCATCATCACCGCGTACGGCTACTACGAGGAGATCGACACCCCGGCGAGCAAGGACTTCGTCAAGGCGATCCGCGACAAGTTCGGCGCGAGCGTGCCCTATATCGGCGAGCTGGCGGCGGTCACGTACGAGGGGTTCCATCTCTGGGCCGAGGGCGTGGTGAAGGCCGGCAGCGTCGATCGGATGAAGGACATCGTCGCGCTGGAAAGCGGCATCAGCTTCGATGGGCCGTCGGGCAAGGTGACGCTCGATCACGCGACGCACCACACGATCCGCAATGCCTATGTCGGCAAGGCGGTCAACAAGAAGTGGCAGGTGCTGCAAAGCTTCCCCAACCAGGCGCCGGCCGATACGGCGGCGGTCTGCGACCTGATCAAGCACCCGAACACGGACAAGATGTTCGTCATCGACGTGAAATAGGCGCGCGGGGATACGGGGCGTGGACCTGATCGGCCTGACCGGCTTCAACATCCTGGTCGCGATCGCGACCCTGGTGCTGCTCGCACTGGGGCTCGGCGTGATCTACGGCATGATGCGCATCATCAACCTCGCCCATGGCGAGTTCCTGATGCTCGGCGCCTACGCGACGGCGCTGGCCACCAATCACGGCGTCAACATCTGGATTTCGATGCTGATCGTCTCGCCGCTGGTGGTCGGAATCTTCGGTCTGCTGGTGGAGCGTCTGTTCATCCGCTTCCTGTACGGGCGGATGATCGACACGATGCTGGCGACCTGGGGGCTCAGCCTCGCGCTGATCGGGCTGGTCACCACGCTGTTCGGCACCACCGTGCAGGGGGTCTCCGCCCCGCTCGGCGGGTTCGCCATCGGCCGCTATCAGGGCAGCCTGTACGGGCTGTTCCTGGTGGCGTGCGCGGCCGCCATGCTGGGCGGCCTGTATGCCCTGCTGCGCACGACGCGCTTCGGCCTGATCGTGCGGGCGACGATGCAGAATCCGAACATGGCGGCGGCACTCGGCGTGTCGCCGCCGCGTATCTACATGGCGACCTTCGCCCTCGGCTCGGCGCTGACGGGGCTGGCGGGCGGGCTGCTCGCGCCCGTCTCCGGCACCGCGCCGAACATGGGCGTCGCCTTCGTCGCCAAGTCGTTCATCACCGTGCTCGGCGGCGGCGCGGCGTTCGTCACCGGCACCGGCCTCGCCTCCACCCTGTTCGGCATCATCGACGAGATCGCGACGGAGCGCACGACGCCGGTGTTCGGCGAGGTGGCGCTGCTGCTGTCGGCGGTGATCCTGATCCGCGTGCTGCCGCAGGGGATCACCGGCCGCTTCTTCCGCAGGAGCACCTAGACCATGGCGGGGGCCATCGCGTCCGGCTGGGCGAGTTTCGCGGCGATGCTGCTCGCCGGGCTCGTTCTGATGTTCGGGCTGCCGCACGTCTTCGACCTGTTCGGCCTGCTGCAGATGACGGTCTTCGTCGCCATGGCGGTCCTGGCCCTCAGCCAGGGCTTCATCTGGGGCTATGGCGGCATCATGAGCTTCGGGCAGTCGGCGTTCTTCGGCCTCGGTGGCTATACCTATGCCGTCGCGGTGATGAATCTCGGCGACAGCACGGGGGCGGTCGCGCTGGCGATCGCGCTGCCGGCGGCGTTCGCGGCGCTGCTGGGCTATTTCATGTTCTACGGCCGCATCAGCGACGCCTATGTCGGCGTGGTGACGCTGACGGTGACGGTGATCCTGTTCAACGTCTTCAACTCCACCGCCGGCGACTGGTACACGATCGGCAACGCGCCGCTCGGCGGCTTCAACGGCATGCCCTCGGTGCCGCCGCTGAATATCCCCGGCCATCCGGACGAGCCGCTCGATCCCGGGCAGCTTTGGTACGCGGCGATGGGGTCGCTGATCCTGGTCTATGTGCTGCTGCGCGGCGTGCTGGCGAGCCGGTTCGGCCGTGTCGTCGTCGCCATCCGCGAGAACGAGACGCGGGCGATGCTGCTCGGCTACGACCCGCGGCTGTACAAGCTGCTGACCTTCACGCTCGGCGGCGGCATCGCGGGGCTGGCGGGCTGCCTGTTCACCAACTGGGGCTCGTTCATCAGCCCGACCGCCTTCAGCCTCGCGCAGTCGGCGCAGATCATCATCTTCGTGCTGGTGGGCGGCCTCGGCACGCTGCTCGGCCCGATCCTGGGCGCCGTCGCGATCCAGTACATGGTCACGCTGATCGGCGCGCAGCAGAAGGTGGACGGCAACCTGATCGTGGGCGTCGTGCTGATCGGCTTCGTGCTGCTGGTGCCGCAGGGCGTGGTGCCGGTGGTACGCAACGTGCTGCAGCGCCTGTTCGTCCGCACGCCGCGCGGCGGGACCGCTCCCGTCGCGTCGGAGGCGCGGCCATGAACCTCGCGTCGGAGGTGCGGCCATGAACCTCGCGTCGGAGGCGCGGCCATGAATGCCGATGCCGTCCCGCTGCTGGAGGCGCGTGGCATGACCATGCGCTTCGGCGGCGTCACCGCCGTCAACAACGTCGACTTCGTGCTCGGCGAGGTGGAGCTCCGCTGCCTGATCGGCCCCAACGGCGCCGGCAAGAGTACGTTCTTCAAGATGCTGACCGGCCAGCTGACGCCGACCGCGGGGACCGTGCGCTTTCGCGGCGAGGACATCACCGGCGCCTATCCGCATCAGGTCGCGCGCCGCGGCGTGGGCATCAAGACGCAGGTGCCCAACGTGTTCGACGGGCTGACGGTGCGCGAGAACGTCTTCGTCGCCGCCGCCCGCCTGCATCAGGCGCGCACGGCGCGGCGCATCGCCGACGAGACGATCGAGCATGTCGGCCTGACCCGCATCGCCGGCCGCATGGTCGGGCAGCTTGCCCATGGGCAGCGGCAATGGGTGGAAATCGCGGCGGTGCTGGCGCAGGAGCCGGATTTGCTGCTGCTCGACGAGCCGGCGGCCGGGATGAACAAGGAGGAGGTCGCCCGCACCTCCGAACTGATCCGCGAGATCAACAAGACCAAGGCGCTGATCGTCGTCGAGCACGACATGCAGTTCATCCGGATGATCGCCAAGACCGTGACCGTGTTCAACCAGGGTTCCATCCTGATCGAGGATGACGTGCACACCGTGCTGTCGAACCAGTCGGTCCGTGACGTCTATCTCGGGCGGCAGGCGGCATGATGCTGACCGTCGATCGCCTCGCCGCCGGGTACGGGCGCATCCCGATCCTGTTCGGCGTCAGCTTCTCCGTCGCGGCGGGGGAGTTCGTCGGCATCCTCGGCCATAACGGCATGGGCAAGACGACGCTGCTGCGTGCGCTGATGGGCTATGTCCCGGCGACCGGCGGCAGCGTCACCTTCGACGGCGCCGACATCACGCGCCTGCCCCCGTACGCGCGCGCCCGGCGCGGGATCGGCCTCGTGCCGCAGGGGCGGGAGATTTTCCCCAACCTGACGGTGGCCGAGAATCTGCGCATGGGCTGCCTGCTGTCGGCGGGGGACGAGCGCGAGACCATCGCCGGCGTGCTGACGGTGTTCCCGCGACTGGAACGGCTGCTGGATCGCGCGGGCGGGGCGCTGTCCGGCGGCGAGCAGCAGTTGCTGGCGCTGGCCCGCTGCCTGTGCGCCGGGCCGCGGCTGATCCTGCTGGACGAGCCGACCGAGGGCATCCAGCCGTCCATCATCGACGAGATCATCGAGGCGCTGCACACCCTGCGGCGCACGCGCGAGCTGACGATCGTGCTGGTCGAGCAGAACCTTCATTGTATTGCGTCGCTTTCGCAACGCGTGCTGATCATCCAGAAGGGGACGATCACGCAGGAAGTCTCGCCCGAGGCGGTGCGCGATCCGGCGCTGATTCACGAGTTCGTTGGTATGGCGGGCTGAGCGAAGCCCCCCATCTGATGCCGCACGCGGTATAAGTTGATCGTCCCGCGCTTGGCGCGGGGCCCCCCAAGCTGGTATTCACCACCTCGTGAAGGCGAGCACGGCCGTGCGCAGGACGTCTGGCCCGCGCGCGGAAGGGAGACGCATGGCAATCAAGGTCGGATCGGACGCGCACAAGGTGCTGTTCTGCGAGCAGTTCCTGGCCACCCACGAACACTACGACCCCGAAACCCTGCCCTGGCCGGACCTCGACGAGACGCAGCTGGCACGGCTGCGCGGGGTGCCGTTCTGGCAGGAAGTCTATCACACCGAACGGCGGGCCGGCGCCATCGTCAAGGCGTTCACCCCGCAGGTCGAGGACACGCTGGTGCGTGACGCCATCGCCCTGCAGGGCGTGGAGGAGGCGCGCCACGCCGAGCTGCTGCGCGTGATGATCGCCCGCTACGGCCTGGACGCGACGGAGCAGCCGCTGGAGCGGTTTCCGGACAATCTGGAAACGGCCTTCATCGATTTCGGCTACGGCGAGTGCCTGGATAGCTTCCTCGGCTTCGGGGCGTTCAAGACGGCGCGGCAGAGCGAGTTCCTGCCGGAATCGATGTTCAAGATCTTCGACGTGCTGATGTACGAGGAGACACGGCACATCGTGTTCTTCATCAACTACATGGCGTGGCGGCAGGTGGTGCGCGGGCGCGGCGCGGCGCCGCTGCGGGCGCTCAATTCGGCCTGGTTCTACGGCCGGGCGGCGCGGCGGCTGTTCGGCATGGTCCAGCGCGGACAGGCCGCCAACGATGGCCGCGACTTCGCGGTGACGCAGGCGAGCATGTTCCTGGAGGGGTTCAGCTTCCGCCAGTTCGTCGAGGATTGTTACCGCGAGAATGCTCGGCGGATGAGCGCGTTCGATCCCGACCTGTTGCAGCCCCGGCTGCTGCCGCGAATCGCGGACGCGGCGGCGGTGGGTCTGCGGCTGTGGGAGCGGCGCCGGCCGCATCTGCGCAAGGCGGCCTGATCCCGTGAGCCGCGTGCGGCTGATCGCGGTCGTCGGGCTGCTGGCCGGGCTCGCGCTGGCCACCTTGCTGATCCTGCATCGCGGCGTGGTCGCGGTCTGGGACGCGGCGGCGGCGCTCGGCTGGGGCGGGTTCGCCGCCGTGCTGGGCGTGCATGGCGTGCTGATCGTGGTCATGGGCCTGTCGTGGTGGGTGCTCGGCCTCGGGCGGGCGGATGCGCGGCCCGGAAGGTTCGTCTGGGGACGGCTGATCCGCGACGGGGCGTCCGAGGCGCTGCCGTTGTCGCAGGTCGGCGGCTACGTGTTCGGCGCCCGGGCGGCGACGCTGGCCGGCGTGTCGGGCGCCTTCGCCGCCGCCTCGACGGCGGTGGACATCACCGCGGAACTGGCGGGACAGCTGCTGTACACGCTGCTAGGCCTTGGCCTGCTGGCGGCGCTGCGGCCGGGCGATCCGCTGCTGTGGCCGCTGTTCGGCGGCGTCCTCATCATGACCGCGCTGGGGGCGGGGTTCGTCGTCGTGCAGGCGCGCGGGGCGGGCGCGATCGAGCGGCTGGGCGCCCGGCTGGCCCGCGACTGGCTGCATGTCGGCAGCGGAACATCCGACGCGCTGGCGCGGGCGATGCGCGACATCTACCGCCGGCACGGGGCGCTGCTGCTGGCGGTGGCGCTGCATACCGCGACCTGGATCGGCAGCGGGCTGGAGACGTGGCTCACGCTGCGGCTGATGGGCGAGAACGTCACGGTCGGGCAGGCGCTGGTGATCGACAGTCTTCTGTACGGCATCCGCAGCGTGGCTTTCCTGGTGCCCAACGCCCTCGGCGTGCAGGAGGGGGCGCTGGTGATGCTGGGCGGGATGTTCGGCCTCGGGCCCGCGCACGCGCTGGCGCTGTCGCTGATCAAGCGTGCCCGTGACCTCGTGATCGGGGTGCCGGCGCTGTTGGTCTGGCAAATGCTGGAGGGACGGCGCGTCTGGCCGGGCAAGACGGCGGCCGAGCGGGCGCCGGCGGAGGTCGACGCGGCCTAGCTTCGGGAAACCGGCGGGAGGGGCGGGGTGGTGGCGGAGCGCACGGACTGGCTGCCCGACCTCGCCCGCACCCCGGGGCCGGTTTATCTCGCGATCGCCAACGCGCTGGCCGGGGCGATCGGGCGGGGCGAACTCCAGCCGGGCGAGCGTCTGCCGCCGCACCGGACGCTGGCGGCGACGCTGGGCGTCGATCTCACCACGGTGACGCGCGGCTACGCCGAGGCGCGGCGGCGCGGGCTGCTGGACGCCGCGACCGGGCGGGGCACCTTCGTCCGGCGCGAGGCGGCGGCGGCCGGGGCGCGGGCGGGCGTCGTGGACATGAGCATGAATCTGCCGCCGCTGCCGGCGGACCCCGACCTGCGCGAGGCGCTGCGCGAGGGGGTGGCGCGGCTGCTGCGTCACGAGGATCTGGCGACCCTGATGGCCTATCGCCTCGGCGCCGGCACCGCGCAGGACCGCGCGGCGGGCGCGGCCTGGCTTGCGCCCACCCTGGGCGAGGTGTCGCCCGGGCGGGTGGTGGTCTGCCCCGGGGCGCAGAGCGCGGTGCACGCGGTGCTGGCGACCCTGGCGCAGCCGGGCGACGCGGTGGTGACGGAGGTCGAGGCTTATCCGGGCCTGCGCGCGGCGGCGGCGCATCTCGGTCTGACGCTGATCGGCTGTCCGATGGATGCCGAGGGCGTCGTGCCGGAGGCGCTGGAGGCGCTGTGCCGCGACCGCCGGCCCTGCGCCGTCTATCTCACGCCTACCATGCAGAACCCGACCACGGCGACGATGGGGGCGGCGCGCCGGGCGGCCGTGGCGCAGGCGGTGGAGCGGTGCGGCGCGATGCTGATTGAGGACGACGCCTATGGGCTGCTCGCCGATCCGCCGCCGGCCGCGATCAGCCGGTTGATCCCCGCGCGGGCCTATTACGTGGCGACGACGGCCAAGACGCTCTCGCCCGGGCTGCGCGTCGCCTATCTGGTGGTGCCGCCGGGCCAGCACGCCGCGCGGGTGACGGCGGCGCTGCGGGCGGCGGTGATGATGGCGTCGCCGCTGCTGTTCGGGCTGGTGACGCAATGGGTGCGCGACGGCACGGCGGGGCGGTTGCGCGACGGCATACGGCGCGAGGCGCGGGCGCGGCAGGCGCTGGCGCGG
>NZ_BANB01000277.1 GCF_000964365.1 Acidisphaera rubrifaciens HS-AP3
GCTGTCCACAACGCCCGCAGTCGGGCTCGCCTCGCGCCCGACCCGTTCGCGGTCGAGCATCACCGAGACATCGTGGATGGTCTGGAACAGCATACGCCGCACAAATCGGCGGAACCACCAGTAGACCGTCTGCCAAGGGCCGAACTCCTTCGGCAGCATCCGCCAGCCGCCACCGCTGCGAGCCAGGTAGCGGATCGCGTTCAACATCTCCCGCAAGTCCGCGCCGGGTGGTCGCCCTCGCTTCGGCGGCTTGGGCAGCAGCGGCTTGATCCGTTCCCACTCCTCGTCCGTCAGATCAGTTGGATAACGCTTTGTCCGCCGCGCGATCTCCGCCATCCGGCCACGGCTCTCTCGGGTCCACATCCCAAGCTTGAATCACCAAAGCTGACACCGCCGCAACCATTCTCAAACGGTCTCTGAGGAGTTGGGGCCTCCGGCAAACCTGGGGCGGTTCACGTCGACGATCTCACGCATCGGCCAAATCTGTATGAGACGCATGACCGGCCGCTGCTCAACGCCGCCGGTCCCAGGCCGCCGTCAGTGTCGCACGAATGCCAGGAGGTCGGCGTTGATCATTTCCGGATGCGTCGTGCACATGCCGTGCGGCAAGCCGGAATATGTCTTCAGCGTCCCATCGCGGAGCAGCTTGACCGACAGCGGCGCGGAATCCGCATACGGCACGATCTGATCATCCTCGCCATGCATGACGAGCGTCGGGACCGAGATCGCTTTCAGGTCCTCCGTGAAGTCGGTCTCCGAAAAGGCAGCGATGCAGTCATGATGCGCCTTCGCCCCGCCCATCATGCCTTGGCGCCACCAGTTGCGGATGGTGCCTTCGCTGATCACGGCGCCCGGCCGGTTGAAGCCGTAGAAGGGACCGGTCGGCAGATCGAGGAACAGTTGCGCCCGGTTTGCCGCAAGCGCGGTGCGAAAGCCGTCGAACACCTCGATCGGCAGTCCGCCCGGGTTCGCCTCGGTCTTGAGCATGAGCGGCGGGACCGCTCCGATGAGTACCGCCTTCGCCACGCGCCCGGGCTTGGCGCGCGCCACGTAGCGGGCCACCTCGCCACCGCCGGTCGAATGGCCGGCATGGATCGCGTGACGCAGGTCCAGGTGGTCCGTCAGCGCGGCGACATCGGCCGCGTAGGTGTTCATCTCGTTTCCGGTATCGGTCTGACTGGACCGGCCGTGACCGCGGCGATCATGGGCAATGGCGCGGAAGCCGTTTGCGAGAAAGAACAGCATCTGCGCGTCCCAGTCATCGGCGGACAACGGCCAGCCGTGATGGAAGACGATCGGCTGGGCCTCCTTCGGCCCCCAGTCCTTGTAGTAGATCTGCACGCCATCGTGGGTCTGGATGAAAGGCATGGGCACTTCCTGACAAAAGGGGGAATGGGCGCAGCGCCAGCCCACCGGCTACGGCCTTGCCTGGATGCCGGCCATCAGGCGTGCATCCGGGCGGTGCCCGGCACGACGTCGGCGGCCGGCGTCGGCGCTATACCGCTCTGCGACCGGTCCGTCACGCGATACCAGATGGCGTAGAGCGCCGGCAGGAAGACGAGGATCAGGACAGTACCCGCGAGCGTGCCGCCCACGAGCACGTAGGCCATCGATCCCCAGAAGACCGAGGTAGTCAGCTCGGCGAAGGCGAGGACGGCGGCGAGCGCGGTGAGCAGGACCGGGCGGCTGCGCTGGACTGTCGCCTCCACCACGGCGTGAAACGGATCGAGGCCGGCCTTCTCGTTGTCGTGGATCTGGCCGATCAGGATCAGCGTGTTGCGCATGATGATGCCCGCCAGCCCGATCAGGCCCAGGATGGCGTTGAAGCCAAACGGCTGATTGAACAGCAGCAGCACCGGCACCGCACCGATCAGCCCGAGCGGGGCGGTCAGCACGACCATGATCATGCCGGACAGCGAGCGCGTCTGGATAACCAGGATCAGCAGCGTCACGAGCAGCATCACCGGAAAGATCGGTACCAGCGCGCGGTTTGCCTTGCCGGCCTCCTCGATGTTGCCGCCAAGCTCGATCCGGTAGCCCTCCGGCAGGCGCGCAATCAGCGGCGCCAGGCTCTTTGCGACCTCCATCGAGACTTGCGGCGGCTGCACGCCCTCGTCGATGTCACTCTGCACCGTGATCGTGGGCACGCGGTCCCGGCGCCGCAGGATCGGATCTTCCGGCCGCACCTCGATATGGCCGATCTGGGCGAGCGGGATCAGGGTGCCGTCCCGGTTGGTCAGGGTCAGGTCCTGCAGCCTGTCGGGGTCGAGCCTGGTGCCGCCCGCGCTGCGCGCCACAAGATCGACGGTGCGCACGTCGTGGCGAAGCTGGGTGACGACGATCCCGGTCAGCAGGAACTGGAGCTGGGTCGCGACTTCCGAGGGGGACAGGCCAATCAGCTGCAGCCGCGTCTGGTCCAGGACGAAGTGGGCGGTGGGCACACGTTCACCCCAATCAGTGTTGACCTGTCGCGTGTGCGGGTTGGCGCGCATCGCGGCGGTCACCTCGGCGGCCAGTGACCGCACCGCGCCGCTATCGGGGCCCATGACACGCATCATGACTGGGAAGTGGCTGTAGGGACCGAATACGAACTGCGTGACCCTGATGCGCGCCTCCGGCGCGAGTCCCTCGGCCACGCGCTGGCGAAGATGCAGCGTCAGCCGATCGCGCGCCGCATCGTCGGGGGTGCCGACGATCATCTTGGCGAAGGACGGGTCGGGCAGTTCCGGGTTGTAGGCCAGAAAGAACCGGGGTGCGCCGCCACCGACATAGGTAGTCACGACCTTGGCCTCGGGCTGCGTTTTCAGCCAGGCCTCGACCCGGGCGGCGACGTCGCTCGTGGCCTCGATGCTGGTTCCCTCTGGCATCTGGACCTCGATCAGGACCTCGGTCCGGTCGGAGTCCGGGAAGAATTGCTGCTTGACCGCGCCGAGACCGGGCACGGCGACGAGGAACAGCACGATGACTGCGCCCGCGACGACAAACTTGTGCCGGACCGACCAGCCGACCACCCGCCGCAGTCGCCGGTAATTCGGCGTGGCGTAGAGATCCCGATGCGCGCCGCTCTCCACGCGCTTGATGGCGGGTAGCATCTTCACACCCAGATACGGCGTGAATACCACGGCGACGACCCAGGATGTGATCAGCGCGAAGGCAACGATCCAGAAGATGTTGCCGGCGTATTCGCCGGCCGTGCTGCGCGCGAAGCCCACGGGCAGGAACCCCGCGATGGTCACCAGCGTGCCCGCCAGCATCGGCGCCGCCGTATGGCTCCAGGCATGGGACGCGGCCGCTATTCGGTCGGCCCCTTGTTCGAGCCGCACCACCATGATCTCGATCGCAATGATCGCGTCGTCGACCAGGAGCCCCAGGGAGATAATGAGCGCGCCGAGCGTGATGCGGTCCAGCTCCCGCCCGGTGATCAGCATGATCGCCAGCACGGTGGCGAGCGTCAGCGGCACCGCCGCCGCGACCACCAGCCCGACCCGCCAGCCCAGCGTGAACAAGCTCACCCCGAGCACGATGGCCAAGGCGACGAAGAACTTGAACATGAACTCGTCGATCGCGTCCCGGATGACGGCTGCCTGGTCGATCACCTTGGTGAGCGTGACGCCGACGGGTAGCGCGGATTGCAGCTTGGCTTCCTCCGCGCTCAAGGCGCGGCCCAGCTTCAGTCCGTTCCAGCCATCCGCCATGACGACGTTCAGCACCAGGGACGGCTCGCCATCGTGCCGCACGAGCAGGGTCGGCGGGTCCTCGTAGCCGCGCCGCACCGTGGCGATGTCCACGAGGCGGAACGAGCGACCACCGGAGACGATGGGGGTTTCGCGGATCGCCTCCAGGTCGTCCAGCGCGCCGTCCAGGCGGAGATAGACTTGCGGGCCGCTGGTGTCGATCGACCCGGCGGGGGTGACGGCATTGAGCCTGGAGAGGTTGGCGAACACGTCCTGCGGTGCGATACCGAGCGTGGCGAGGTGCGCGTAGTCGAGTTCGACGAAGATCCTTTCCGGCCGCTCGCCCATGATGTCGACCTTCTTCACACCGGGCACGTGAAGCAGGCGCTGGCGCAGCGTTTCGGCGACCCTGACAAGCTGCCGCTCGGGCAGCCCGTGACCGTCGAGCGCATAGACGGTGAAATCGACGTCGGAATACTCGTCGTTGATGAAAGGACCCTGGACTCCCGCGGGCAGGGAATGGACCGTGTCGCCGAGCTTCTTGCGGGCCTGGTAGAACTGATTCGGGACCTCGCCCGGCGGCGTCGTGTCGCGCAGCGTGACCGAGAGGGCCGCGAGCCCGGGGCGGGTATAGGTCTCGACCCGGTCGTACCACTCGAGTTCCTGCATCCGCTTTTCGAGCGGATCGGCAACAAGATCCTGCATCTCCTGCGCGGTCGCGCCGGGCCAGGTGGCGATGACGGTGAAGGTCTTGACGGTGAATGGCGGATCTTCGGCCCGGCCGAGTGCCAGATAGGAAAAGGCGCCCACCGCCACGAGGGCGATGATCAGAAACAGGGTGACCGCGCGCTCGCGCACGGCCAGGGCGGACAGGTTGAAGCCGCTCATTGCATGGCGGCCGTGATGGTCACCGGCCGTACCTTTTCGCGCTCGTGCAGGAAATGGCCGCCGGCCGCGATCACGCGTTGGCCAACCGTCACGCCGCCGCGGATCTCGGCCGTCTCCGCGCCGAAGGATTGGACCTGCACGGGGCGGAAGGCGACCGTCGACGTGGCGGCATCCAGCAGCCACACGCCGGGGCCGTGTCCTTCGTCGCTAACCGCGCCGATGGGGACACTGAGCAGCCCGTTCCGGTCCTGCTGGTCGAAGGTGACGGTGACGGTCGCGCCAAGCGGGGCGGCAGCGGCGTCGCCGCTCATGACGTAGCGCGCCTCGAAGGTCCGCGTGCGGGGATCGGCGGTGTCGGACAATTGCCGCAGCCGGGCGGAGGCCTGCGTTTGGCCACCGAACAACCGGACGGTCGCCAGCGAGGCAATGGCCGGTCGGATCATCTCCGGCAGGTTGACGACGGCCTCGCGCGGGCCGGCATAGGCCAAGCGCACGACCACCTGGCCCGGCGTCACCACCTGTCCGGGCTCGGCGAGCGTCTGCATCACGGTGCCGTCGCTATCGGCCAGCAGCACCGAATAGTCTTCCTGGTTCTGCGCCACCTTCTCCTGCGCGAGCGCGGCATCGAGCAAGGCTTTCGCGCTGTCCGCGGCCGCCTTTGCCTGATCGTACTCCGATCGCGAAACGGCCCCGGTCGAAACGATGCCGCGATTGCGCCGTTCGTCGGCGGCGGCCTGGATCCACCGTGCGCGGGCGGCGGCGACGTTTCCGGTCTGGGCAACCAGGGCGTGACTGTAATCCGTGGGATCTATCCGCATCAGCGGCTGGCCGCGTTTGACGACCTGTCCGGTATCGACAAGGCGCTCGATGACCTTGCCCTGGACGCGGAAGCCAAGGCCGCTTTCGATACGGGCGCCGACGACGCCGGTGAAGGAGCGGCTCCGGCTTGTTGCGGCCTCGACCTGCGCCACCACCACCTGACGCTCGGTGGTGCGCGGGTCGGCTCGTTCCGCCTGTGTCGGCTTGCAGCCCGCAAGGCCGCCCGCGGACGCAAGCAGGATCGCGCCCAGAACGAGCCGCCTTGCTGCCGACATCAGCATCTTTCGCTCCCGCTTCCTCAGTCGATGGCGTGAACGAAACCGGCCATTTGCGCCTGCATCCCCACCGGGTCGGCCTTGAAAGCGTCGGCCGCGCCACGGGACAGCGCGCCGGGGAATACCTCCTCCTCGCCGGCCTCCAGCGCATCGAGCGTGGCCGAAGCGACCTCTGCCGGGGTCAGCCGCGGCTCCGGCAGGGCGACGCCCATCTCGGTCTCGACCTGCACCGGCATAACGCCGAGGACCTGCACGCCGCGCCCCTTCAACTCGGCGCGCAGCGTGCGCGTGAGCGCCAGCGCGGCGGCCTTCGAGGCGGAGTAGGTGCCGGCCACGGGCAAGGTGACGAGCGCGAGGAAGGAGAGGATGCTGACAATCGCCCCGCCCCGGTGAAAGGCCGGCGCGTTGCGGAACGCCTGCGCCAGCGCGAGGGGCGCGAAGTAGTTGACCTCCATCTCCTGGCGCGCATGGGCCGTGTCGTCGGCGGAGACGGCCCCGGTGAAGGACGCGACGCCGGCGTTGTTGATGAGGAGGGTGACGTCGGTGGCGATTTCGGCGGCGGCCCTGATCTGGTCCGGCTTCGTGACATCCAGCGCCAGCGGCACCATGCGGGCAGGGTCGGTCAGCGTCGCCCGGGCGACGGCGACGTCACGCACGCCCAGGTAGATCTTTGCCGCGCCGCGGCGGAGCAACTCCTCCGCCAGCGCCCGGCCGATGCCGCGGCTGGCGCCGGTTAACAGGACGACAGAACCCTCGATCTTCATTGGCTTTCTCCTTGCGATGGGTGGCCCGCGTGCGTCCGCGGGCTATTGATTGGAACGGAAATCAAGCCTATTGATTGGTGATACCATGAATGCTTGTCAAGGTTTTCATGGTGATGACAATCAATGATCCGGCTTGCCCGCGGACACCGGGCCGGGAGGTGGCGATGAAAGTTTCCAGGCAGCAGGCGGAGGAAAACCGCGAGGCCATCGTTCGGGCTGCGTCGGCACGGGTCCGGGAGCAGGGGCTCAGCCAGATGAGCGGGGCGGAGGTGGCAAAGGCTGTGGGCCTCACGCACGGCGCGCTCTACAGCCATTTCGCGTCGAAAGAGGCGCTGGTGGCGACGGCGATCGAGCGGGCATATGCGGAGAGTGTCGCGGCCTTCGCCGGGTTGACGGCGGAACAGTTCGTGGAACGGTATCTCTCCCCGGAACATCGCGACGATGTGGGCGCCGGCTGTCCGTCGGCTGCCCTGCTCTCGGAGGTGCAGCGCCAGCCCGAGCCCATCAGGATCGCCTTCAGTGACGGCGTGACCCGCTTCGCCCGCCTGATCGGTGATCGACTTCACGTCGACCCCGCCCGGGACGAGCGCGTCCTGTTCGCTTTCGCGGCCATGGTTGGCGGCCTGGCAATTGCCCGGGCGATCCGTGATCAGGACCCGGCGACCTCCGACGCCATGCTGCGGGCCGTGGCCAGTCAGTTGAAGAAGACGGTGCTGCGCCGGGGAGGGCGGAAACGTTCGACCGCGTCCGCCGCGCCCCGACGTCCTGGGCCGCTCAGCCCTGCCAAGGCGAGGAGCGGATGACATTGCAGAAATTGCCGCGGTGGAAATGCGGCTCCTTGTCGGCGATGACGTCGGCTTTGACGTTGCCGAACGTGGTGTCCGGCTTGTGCTTGATGCCGTCGTAGAAGGCCTGGATGATTTCGTCCTTGAAGTGGGGCGTACGCGGATATGCCGTGGTGATCGCATCCCGCTCCTCGTAGCTGTAATCCCGGTATGTCAGGCCCAGGACATCCATCTCCACGCCCGCGGTCACCAGCGCGATCAGCGGATGCATGTGCCGCGGAATACCCGGTGTTGTGTGCAGCGCAATCGCCGTCCAGACGAGGTCGATGTCCGTGGGGGCGATGCCTCTGGCCTTGAGGAAGTCGCGTGCGGCGTTGGCGCCATCGACTTCGAACCGCTCCGTCGGGCTGCTGTGCCGCGGGGTCAGCCCCAGGTCGTGGAACATGGCGCCGGCGTAGAGGAGCTCCGGATCGAAGCCGAGCCCGCGCCGCAGGCCGGCCAAGGCACCGAAGAAGTACACGCGGGTCGAGTGACGAAAGAGCAGCGGCGTTTCCGTGTCGCGGACGAAATCGGTGATTTCTTTCGCGAGTTTGCTATCGGGGACGCGCACGCCGTGGACGGCCAGGGACATGGATGTCTCTGCTGACTGGAGGAAGAACCGGACCGAGCCGACCCGCGGTTTGAAGTGCCTTCGCCTTGGGACGAGGCTCAGTTAGCGCGGCTTGACCGGCTCTTGCTGGAACGCCACGCGGGG
>NZ_BANB01000276.1 GCF_000964365.1 Acidisphaera rubrifaciens HS-AP3
GCGGGCGCGGGCGTCGGCTACACCTGGGGCGACGGCACGCTGCACTTTCAGGGCCATAACTACCGCTTCTCGGTGAAGGGCATATCGGTCGCCGATGTCGGGTACGAGAAGATCGTGGGCCACGGCCGCGTGTACGGCCTGAAGCGCCTGTCCGATTTCACCGGCACCTATGCGGCGGCGACCGGCGACGCGACGCTCGTCAAGGGCATCGGCGGGCAGTTCCTGCAGAACGCCCACGGCGTGCAGATCCGCATCAACGACGTCACCCGCGGCGCCAATCTCGCCGGCTCCGCCGACGGTATCGAGCTGCGCCTGCTGAACTGATCCGCGAGACCGGCCTCTCCAAAGCCATGTCCCGGAAGCCGCGCGGGTAGCCCCCGCGCGGCGTTCGGCCTATGTCGTTCCCCGGTTTGTCGGGGAAGGGCCACGCATGAATCTCTATCGCCTCTTGCAGGCACAGGCCGCGCGCGGCCGGCCGGTACGCGTCGGCCTGATCGGCGCCGGCAAGTTCGGCTCCATGTTCCTCGCCCAGGTGCCGACGACGCCGGGGATCGAGGTCGCGGCGATCGCCGATCTCGCGCCCGACCGCGCCCGCGCCGCCTGCCGCACCGTCGGCTGGGACGAGTCGCGCATCGCCGCCACCCGCTTCACCGACGACGCGACGACCCTGTTTGCGCAGGGCGACATCGAGGTCATCGTGGAGGCGACCGGCCATGCCGGCGCCGGCCTCGCCCACGCCGCCGCCGCGATCGACGCGGGCCAGCACGTCATCATGGTCAACGTCGAGGCGGACGTGCTCGCCGGGCCGCTGCTCGCCGCGCGCGCCGCGCGGGCGGGGGTGGTCTACAGCCTCGCCTACGGCGATCAGCCGGCGCTGATCTGCGAACTCGTGGACTGGGCCCGCGCCTGCGGCTTCCGTGTCGTTGCGGCGGGGAAGGGGACGAAATACCTCCCCGCCTATCACGCCTCCACGCCCGACACGGTGTGGGGCCATTACGGCCTGACCGAACAGGCGGCGCGCGAGGGCGGGATGAACCCGCAGATGTTCAACTCCTTCCTCGACGGCACGAAATCGGCGATCGAAATGGCGGCGGTCGCCAACGCGACCGGCCTGACCACGCCGCCCGACGGCCTCGCTTTTCCGCCCTGCGGCACCGACGAGCTGGCGGACGTGCTGCGCCCGGCGGCGGAGGGTGGTGCGCTGCACCATGACGGGCAGGTGGAGGTGCTGTCGTCGCTGCACCGCGACGGCACCCCGGTCGCGCGCGACCTGCGCTGGGGCGTCTATGTCGCGTTCGAGGCGACGGGCGCCTACGCGCAGCGCTGCTTCGCCGAATACGGCGTGGTGACGGACCCGAGCGGACGGCGCAGCGCGCTGTACCGGCCGTTCCACCTGATCGGGCTGGAGCTCAACGTGTCGGTGCTGTCGGCGGCGCTGCGCGGCGAGGCGACGGGCGCGCCGGACGGCTTCCGCGGCGACGTGGTGGCGACGGCCAAGCGCGACCTGCGCGCGGGCGAGGTGCTCGACGGCGAGGGCGGCGCGCTGGTGTGGGGCAAGCTGCTGCCGGCGGCACGCAGCCTCGCGATCGGCGGCCTGCCGATCGGCCTCGCGAGCCGCCTCACGCTGCGCCGCGACGTGGCGATCGGCACGCCGCTCGTGTGGGACGACGTGGCGATCGACGCGACGGATGGCGCCTATCGCATGCGCCGCGAAATGGAAGCCGCCTTCGCAAATGCAGCATGACACGGCACGCCGCCGCTGCTCGCCGGGCATCACTTGTGCGGACAGGTTGGCCAGCTCGGCGGCATACGCCGATGATTGACCTCAGGTAAGATATCAGCGACAGTCTTGTAATGGTTCGCCCGATCGACCGATCGGCCGAGTGTCGATGAAGGTAGGGAAAACACGCAAGCGCGCGGATGGATCGCAACCATGCGGTCCACGCGGAATCATGCCTGTCTCGTGCGGTGCGCGGCACCTCTGTTGAGCCGCGAGCCGCCCCACGTCCCCTGCGCCGCCCTGCGTCGCATCGGGACGCAATATACAGAACGACATAACGATGTAAAGACTGCCGTTGCGGCGGCGGTCGGTGCCGCCGGGGCGCAAGCCGCTCCGGCCAGACAACGAGGGAAGTTGCAATGCTGAAGCTCCGCGTGAACGGGACCGAAGTGTCCTATGACGGCGATCCGTCCGTGCCGTTGCTGTGGGTGCTGCGCGACGAGCTGGGCCTGACGGGCACGAAGTTCGGCTGCGGCGCCGCGCTGTGCGGCGCGTGCACGGTGCACCTGGACGGGCAGGCGACCCGGTCCTGCACGCTGCAGGTCTCCGACGCGGCCGGGCATGCGATCACCACGATCGAGGGCCTGCATCCGTCGGGCGACCATCCGGTGCAGAAGGCGTGGCGCGAGGCGAACGTGCCGCAGTGCGGCTATTGCCAGGCCGGACAGATCATGTCGGCGGCGGCGCTGCTTGCGCAGAACCCGCATCCGAAGGACGAGGAAATCCACGAGGCGATGTCCGGCAACATCTGCCGCTGCGGATGCTACAAACGAATCGAGCAGGCGGTCCGCGTCGCCGCGACGGGGGTCTGATCATGAACAAGATCGAAAATGTGAGCCGCCGCTTCGTCCTCAAGGGCGCCGCGGCCACGGGCGGCCTCGTGCTCGCCACCAGCGTCGGCATGCGCCGCGCGATGGCCGAGACGGTTGACCTGAGCTACAAGACTGGCGCCTCGGCGATGCCGCACGGCGTGGTGACCAACCCGAAGGTGTTCGTCTCCATCGCCCCGGACGGCATGGTGACGATCATCGCCCACCGCTCCGAAATGGGCACCGGCGTGCGCACCAGCCTGCCGATGATCGTCGCCGACGAGATGGGCGCCGACTGGACCCGCTGCCACGTCCAGCAGGCCGTGGGCAACGAGGAAAAATACGGCAACCAGGACACCGACGGCTCGCGCAGCACGCGCCACTTCCTGATCCCGATGCGCCAAATCGGCGCGGCGGCGGCGGCAATGCTGGCGTCCGCGGCGGCCAAGCGCTGGGGCGTCGACGTCAAGGACGTCAAGGTCGAGAATCACGAGGTCATCCACGTCGCCGACGGCAAGAAGCTCGGCTTCGGTGAACTCGCGGCCGCGGCCGCGGCCGAGCCGGTGCCGCCGGTCGAGAGCCTCAAGCTCAAGGACCCGTCGGAATTCCGCTACATCCGCAAGGGCAAGGTGCAGATCGTCGACCTGCACGACATCACGACCGGCCACGCGACCTACGGCATCGACGCCAAGCTGCCGGGGATGAAGTTCGCCGTGATCGCCCGCCCGCCGGTCGTCGGCGGCAAGGTCAAGAGCTTCGACGCGTCCGAGGCGATGAAGGTCCCGGGCGTCGAGAAGGTCGTCGAGGTCAAGGGCTGGCCCTGGCCGTCGGTGTTCCAGCCGGTCGGCGGCGTGGCCGTCGTCGCGCGCAACACCGGCTCCGCGATCAAGGGCCGCGAGGCGCTGAAGATCGTGTGGGATGACGGGCCGAACGCGAGCTATGACTCGGCCGCCTACCGTACCGAGATGCAGGACGCCGCGCGCAAGGGCGGCAAGGTCGTGCGCAACCTCGGCGACGCCGACGCGGCCCTGAAGTCGGCCGACAAGGTGATCACCGGCGAATACTACCTGCCGCACATCGCGCATGCGTCGATGGAGCCGCCGGCAGCACTCGCCAACGTCAAGGACGGCAAGATCGAGGCGTGGGCCTGCGTGCAGAGCGCCGGCGGCACGCGCGACACGCTCGCCAAGACCTTCAACATGAAGGTCGACGACGTGACGGTGCATCCGACGCTGCTCGGCGGCGGGTTCGGCCGCAAGAGCAAGTGCGACTTCGTGATCGAGGCGGCACTGCTGTCGCAGGCGGTGGGCGCGCCGGTGAAGGTCGTGTGGACGCGCGAGGACGACATCCAGCACGACTTCTATCACACCGTCTCCTTCGAGCGGATCGAGGCGGGCGTGAAGGACGGCAAGGTCGTCGCCTGGAAGCATCGCAGCGTCGCGCCGACCATCGGCTCGACCTTCGTCAAGGGCGCGAACCAGCAGATCCCGATCGAGCTCGGCATGAGCTTCGTCGACGTGCCGTTCAACATCCCGAACATCCGCTGCGAGAATCCGGCGATCGACGCGCATACCCGCATCGGCTGGTTCCGCTCGGTCTCCAATATCCCGCACGGCTTCGCGCAGCAGACCTTCGTCGCCGAACTCGCCCACGCGCTGGGCAAGGACCAGAAGGAGATGCTGCTCGAACTGCTCGGGACGGAGGGGCCGATCGACCCGCGCAAGCAGATCGACGGGCAGCTCTGGAACTACGGCGAGCCGTACGAGAGCTATCCGATCGACCCGCGCCGTCTGCGCGGCGTCGTCGAGCACGTCGCGGAAAAGGCGGGCTGGGGCCGCACGGTGCCGAAGGGCCACGGTCTCGGCATCGCCGCGATCCGCAGCTTCGTCAGCTACATCGCGACGGTCGTTGAGGTCGCGGTCGACGACAAGGGCAACATCACCATCCCGCGCGTCGACACCGCGATCGACTGCGGTTCGTTCGTCAACCCGGAGCGCATCGAGTCGCAGATCGAGGGCGCTGCGGTGATGGGCATCAGCGTCGCCAAATACGGCTCGCTGACGTTCAAGAACGGGCGCGCCGAACAGGGCAACTTCGACACGTTCCAGGTGGCGCGCATCGACGACGCGCCGGGCCAGACCAATGTCTGGATCATGGACTCCGGCTGGACCCTGCCGCCGAGCGGCGTGGGCGAGCCGGGCGTGCCGCCGTTCATGCCGGCATTGTGCAATGCGATCTTCGCCGCGACCGGTAAGCGGCTGCGCACTATGCCGATCGGTGATCAGCTGAAGGCGTGATTTCGTCTATCGCCCGACGCTTTTTCTGACCGGGACTGCCGGAGAGCGCTGGACAGCCGTCCAGCGCTCTCTATTATTTGTGAGCCTAAACCTTGGGGGGTTATGTCCGGCAATGAAATCAAAGCCGAAGTTTGCTGCGCGCGCTCTGCTGCTCGCAGGCGTCTGCGCGGCACCGTTCCTGTTTGCCTCGGCATCGCGCGCGGGCGACGTGACGGAACAGCGTCTTGAGAATGCGGCCAGCGAGCCGGCGAACTGGATCACGCACCACCACACCTTCAGCGCCCAGCGCTTCTCCACCCTCGATCAGATCAACAAGGGCAACGTGAAGGACCTGCACGTTGCATGGACCTTCGCCCTTGGCGGCATCGAGGGCGGCGGTATCTGGTCGCATGGCGGTCTCGAGGGCACGCCGCTCGTCGAGGACGGCTACATGTACGTCACCGACGGCTGGGGCTCGCTCTACAAGATCGACATGCGTGGCGGGTCGGGCAAGCTGGTCTGGAAGATGGACCCGAAGACTGACCATGACTGGGCCGGCGCCATCGCCTGCTGCGGCGTGGACAATCGCGGCGCCGCGCTGTGGGGCAACACCGTCGTCACCCACACGCTCGACGGCCGCCTCGTCGTGACCGACAAGGACACGGGCAAGGTGCTGTGGCAGCGTCAGGTCGCCGACCCCGACAAGGGTGAGGTCGTCACTGGCGCCCCGCTCGTCGTCAAGGGCCTCGCGATCACCGGTGTCGCCGGCGCCGAGTACGGCATCCGCGGCTGGATCGCGGCGACCGACCTCTCGACGCACAAGGAAGTCTGGCGCACCCACACGATCCCGGTCGGCAACGAGCCGGGCGCGGATTCGTGGAAGGGCCCGGACGGCCACAAGGCCGCGATGATCGGCGGCGGCTCCACCTGGGTCACCGGTTCGTTCGATCCCGCGACCGACACGCTGTACTGGGGCGTCGGCAACCCGGGTCCGGACTGGGACAGCGAGTATCGTCCGGGCGACAACCTCTACACGGACAGCACGCTGGCGCTCGACCTGAAGACCGGCAAGATCAAGTGGCACTTCCAGCACACGCCGAACGACGCGTTCGACTATGACAGCGTCGCCGAAAACGTGCTGGTCGACGTCGACATCCAGGGCAAGCCGTACAAGCTCGACCTGGAAGCCGACCGCAACGGCTTCGGCTACGCGGTGGACCGTACCAACGGCCGCTTCGTGTGGGGCCTGCCCTTCGTCAAGAAGGTGACCTGGACCAAGGGTCTGGACGCCGAGACGGGCAAGCCGGTCGAGTACGACCCCAGCAAGCCGGTCCAGAAGTACAACGCCGCGGTGACGCCCAGCCGGACGAACACCGAGACGATGATCTGCCCGGGTAACATGGGCGGCAAGAACTGGCCGCCGACGACCTACAACCCGAACCTGCATACCTGGTACATCCCGGTGATCGAGAGCTGCAACAAGATCACCGTGAAGCCGGAAGATCCGAACAAGCCGCCGAAGGCGCGTGACTTCTTCACCGGCGGCGGCCCGTCGCAGCCGGTGCGCATCACCGGCAGCGTCACCGCGGTCGACGTGACCACGGGCAAGGAGACCGGCAAGCACGAGACGCCGTTCCCGCTGCTCGGCGGCCTGCTCAGCACGCCGGACCTGGTCTTCTTCGGCCAGCCCGACGGCCGCATGTCGGCGCTCGACGGCAAGACGCTGGACGAGCTGTGGCACTTCAACACCGGCGGCGGCGACAGCGCGCCTCCGATGACCTTCGAGGTGAACGGCAAGCAGTATGTCGCCGTGCTGATCGGCATGGGCGGCGCCTGGGACAAGTGGTTCATCGACTCCACGCCGGAGCTGAAGTCCATGCAGCCCAGCTCGATGCTCTACGTGTTCGGCATGAACTGAGGCCACCCGGCCTCGGCGAACGTCGATGGACTAAGGAGGGCCGGGCGCGTTGCCCGGCCCTTTGTTTTTGC
>NZ_BANB01000275.1 GCF_000964365.1 Acidisphaera rubrifaciens HS-AP3
GCGCCAGCGCGCCGAGCGTGCCGAAATCGGCGAGGCCGCTAGTCATCCGCCATCTCCCGCACCGGCGCCGCGACGATGTCCGGCCATTGCCGGGGATCGCCGCTGCGGAAGACGACATGCATGCGCACCAGCGCGGGCGGCGTCGTGTCCACGTCCTGCGCGACCCATGCGCCGTTGTGCCAATAGGCGAAATCGACGTGATCGACGCCGTCCAGCAGCACGGTCACCGCCGGCGGCGGCGGCGCGACCAGCCGCACCGCGTGCGGATCGGGCAGCCAGCGCAGCACGAGGCGATGCGCGCGGTCGACGCCGATGCCGACATCGACGCGGTGCGCGGCAAGCAGTCCGGGCGCGGCCGGGAACTGCGTGGTGAACGCCACCTCGTGCGCGCCGCCTGTGAAGGTCACGGCCTCGTCGCGCGTGCCGGGATCGATATGCGCGACCATCCGGCGGAAGGCGCGATCGACCGCGTCGAGATCCTCATGCGCCGCGATCTGCCGCGTGCTGGTGCCCCAGGCGGTGAAGCCGAAGCGGCTCCCCTCGGCCAGCGCGACCAGCAGGATGCCCATGACGGCCAGCGCGGCCATCACCTCCAGCAGCGTGAAGCCGCGCTGCGCGGCGGGAACGCGCCCGATCATGCCGTGCCCCCGCGGCCACGGCCGAGCCGCGCGCTGCTCAGCGTCACCGCGCGCTTCCCGTCGTCCCACGAGACGGTGACGGTGATACGGTACAGCGTCGCGCCCTCGTCGTTGAGCGTGATGCCGGCGATCTGCGGCGACGTGGTGACGGCGACGCGCGCGACATGCACGCGCCAGTGATAGCCGCCGCGGTCGCTGCCCTCCGTCACCCCCGGCCGCAGCGTGTTGCCGAGGCCGATGACCGCCAGATGCGAGCGGGCGCGGGCCACCGCCTCCTGGTAGCGGTCGGCGGTCGCGGTGATGCCGAGGCCGCTGACGGTCGCGCGGAACAGCACGGCGAGCGCGATCGCGGCGATGGCGAAGGCGACCATCACCTCCAGCAGCGTGAAGCCGCGCTGGTCAGCGCGCATCGGCGACGCTCACGCGGCCGGTGAGCCAGTCAACGCCCACCGCGATGCGCTGGTCCCCGCGGGCGCAGACGATCCGCCCGCCGGTGGAACTGCCGTCGGGCGCGAAGCCGATGCGCGCGATGCGGGTGCGCTGCGGCGCGCCGTCGGCCGACTGCACCGCGACCGCCGTCTCCGGCGGCAGCACGAACGGGCTGTCGCCGTCCACCGCCATCGCGTTCGCCGCCGCGTCATAGGTGAGATAGACCGCATGGTCGTCCGCGATCGCCTCCGCCCGCGCCAGCCGCAGCGCGCCGGCGATCCGCTCGGCGATCGCCCGCGCCTCCAGCCCCGGCGAGCGCCACGGCCCGCGCGCCAGCACGAGGCCGAGCACCAGCCCCACGATGACCAGCACGACGATCATCTCCAGCAGCGTGAACCCCGCCTGTCGCCGTGCCGTCATCGCGCGAGGTCGTTGAGGCTGAGCATCGCCAGCAGCAGCGACGACACGATGCCCGCGACCGCCGCGCCCATCACGATGGTGATCGCCGGCACCAGCAGCGACACCAGCCGCTGGATGCCGATGCGCGCCTGTTCCTCGTGGATGTCGGCCGCCCGCAGTGCCATCGGGCCGAGCTGCGCCGTCTCGTCGCCGAGGCGCAGCAGGTAGATCGTGCGCAGCGGGAACACCGCCGCCTGCGCCAGGCTCGCGGCAAGCCCGGCGCCGCCGCGCGCGCCCTGTGCCGCGCGATCGACC
>NZ_BANB01000274.1 GCF_000964365.1 Acidisphaera rubrifaciens HS-AP3
CCCCCGCCGCCGCCGCGCCGGCAACCGGCTCCCCGCCCCGGCCGGCGGGCAAGACCGTGCGCCTCGTCTCGGCCGCCCCCCTCACCCGGGCAGGCTCGGCCAAGGACGTGCGGCACGTGGTGATCGACCTCGCCGACTCCGGCCTCGCGTACGAGCCGGGCGACTCGATCGGCCTCGCCCCGCGCAACGACCCGGCCCTCGTCGCCGCCTGCCTGCGTGCCCTCGGTGCGGCGGACGACGAGCCCGTGCCCTGCCCGGACGGGGTCACCCGCCCCGCCGCGGACGCCTTCGCCGCCCATCTCGACATCGCGCGCCCGCTCGACCGTGCCCTCGACCGGCTGGCGATGGCGGCGGTGCATCCGCGCCATGCCGCGGCGCTGCGCCGCCTCGCCGAGGGCGAGGATGACGCCGAACCGGTCGATGCCGACCTGCTCGACCTGCTGGAGGCCTTCCCCTCGGCGCGGCCGCCGCTTGCCGACCTCGCCCGCGCGCTGCCCGCATTGCGGCCGCGCCTGTATTCCATCGCCTCGTCGCCGCTGGCCGCGCCCGGGGCGGTCCATCTCTGCGTCTCGCATGTGCGCGATGCGCGGCGCGGCCGGCAACGCCACGGCGTCGCGAGCGGCTTCCTGGCAGCGCACGCCACGGCGGGCACGCCGATCGAGGCCCATATCCAGACCAGCCATTTCCGCCTGCCGCCCGATCCACGCGCGCCCGTCATCATGGTCGGCCCCGGCACCGGCATCGCGCCCTTCCGCGCCTTCCTCCAGCACCGCGCGGCATCCGGGCACAAGGGCCGCACCTGGCTGTTCTTCGGCGACCGGCACCGCGCGACGGATTTCCTGTATGAGGACGAGCTGACCGGCTGGCTGCGCGACGGCACGCTCGCGCGCCTCGACCTCGCCTTCTCCCGCGACCAGGCGGGCAAGGTCTATGTGCAGGACCGGATGCTGGAACAGGCGCCGGACCTCTGGCGCTGGCTGCAGGAGGGCGGGCATTTCTACGTCTGCGGCGATGCGTCCCGGATGGCCCGCGACGTGGATGCCGCCCTACGCCGCATCGCCACGACCGAGGGCCGCATGGACGAGAACCAGGCCAAGGACTGGATCGTGGCGCTGGCACGCCAGGGCCGGTATCTGCGCGACGTCTACTGAGAACCGGCCGGGCACGCCATCTGCGCGGGCACGTCCTCTGCTACGAGTCCGTTCCCTGTCCCGACCAGCATGAGCCGCGATGCGCCATTTCCCGATCTTCCTCGACCTCGCCGGCCGGCAGGCCCTCGTCATCGGCATCGGCGAGGCGGCCGAGCGCAAGGCGGCCGCCCTGCGCGCGGCCGGCGCGACGGTGAGCGTGCATCCGCGCTACGCCGGGCCGGCGCTGCTCGACGGCTGCGCGATCGCGATCGGCGCGGACGCGCCGGAGGACGATCTCGCCGCCCTGTCGCGCGACGCGCAGGCGCGCGGCATCCCGGTCAACATCGTCGATCGGCCGGCGCTGTGCAGCTACATCACGCCGTCGGTGGTCGACCGCGACCCGTTGACGATCGCCGTCTCCTCCGGCGGGATCGCGCCGGTGCTGGCGCGTCTGGTGCGCGCGCGCATCGAGGCCGCCGTGCCCCCCGCCTATGCGCGGCTCGGCGCGCTGGCCGCCGCCGGACGCCTTCTATATCGGCGCCCTCGGCTCGCG
>NZ_BANB01000273.1 GCF_000964365.1 Acidisphaera rubrifaciens HS-AP3
AGCAGGGCTGGTGGGGCAGGCCAAGGCGGGCATCACCCTCCGCTCCGCCGACGGTCGCACGCCGGCGGAGCAGCTGGCGGAGATACGCCAGCGCGCGGGCGTGCTGCTGGCCGATCAGCAGCGTGTGTGGCGCCAGCTGCGCGGCCTGCTGCGGCAGGCGGGGGTGGAGGTATGCGAGACGACGCATCTCTCCTCCGAGGACGTGAAGTGGCTCGACGCCTATTTCATGGAACGGGTCTTCCCCGTGCTGACGCCGCTGGCGATCGACCCGGCGCATCCGTTCCCGTTCATCCCCAACATGGGGCTTGTGATCGCGCTGAAGCTGGTGCGCGAGGAGGACGGACAGGCGATGCGGGCGCTGATCCCGCTGCCGGGACAGGTGGACCGCTTCATCCGGCTGCCGGCGGATCAGGGACGCACGATCCGCTTCGTGATGCTGGAAAGCATGGTCCGGCTGTTCATGCACCGGCTGTTCCCCGGCTTCATCGTCACCGGCGAGGGGATGGTGCGGCTGATCCGCGACACCGACGTGGAGTTCGAGGAAGAAGCCGAGGATCTGGTCCGCTCCTACGAGACGGCGCTGAAGCGCCGCAGGCGCGGCGTGGTCATCCATCTCACGCTGTCGGCCGACATGCCCGACGACCTGCGCGACCTGTTCGCCGACGAGCTGGACGCGACCGAGGACGAGATCGAGGTGCATGACGGGCTGCTCGGCGTCGTCGATCTGCGGCAGCTGATCGTGGACGACCGGTCGGACCTGCTGTTCAAGCCCTACACGCCGCGCTTTCCCGAACGCATCCGCGACTTCGCCGGCGACTGCTTCGCCGCCATCCGGGCAAAGGACATCATCGTCCATCATCCGTTCGAGAGCTTCGACGTGGTGGTGCAGTTCCTGCGTCAGGCGGCGCAGGACCCGGCGGTGATCGCCGTGAAACAGACGCTGTACCGCACCAGCCGCGACAGCCCGATCGTCAAGGCGCTGATCGAGGCGGCGGAAGCGGGCAAGAGCGTCACCGCGATGGTGGAGCTGCGCGCCCGCTTCGACGAGGAGGCGAACATCACGCTCGCGCGCCTGCTGGAGGCGGCGGGGGTGCAGGTCGTCTATGGGTTCCGCGCGCTCAAGACGCACGCGAAGCTGTCGCTGGTGGTGCGGCGCGAGGGCGGATCGGTGCGCTCGTACGCGCATTTCGGCACCGGCAACTATCATCCGATCACGGCGCGCATCTACACCGACCTCAGCTTCTTCACCTGCGACCCGTCGCTGACGCGCGACGCGGCGCGGCTGTTCAACTTCATGACCGGCTATGCGCGGCCGGAGCTGATGGATGCGATCGCCTTCAGCCCGCTGACCTTGCGCAGCGTGATCGAGGATCTGATCCGCCGCGAGATCGAGTTCGCGCGCGCCGGCAAGCCCGCGCAGATCTGGCTGAAGATGAACAGCCTCGTCGATGACGGGCTGATCGACCGGCTCTACGAGGCGTCGCGCGCTGGCGTGAAGATCGAATGCGTGGTGCGCGGCATCTGCTGCCTGCGCCCGGGCGTGCCGGGCCTGTCCGAGAACATCCGCGTCCGCTCGATCGTCGGCCGCTTCCTCGAACACAGCCGCATCTGCGCCTTCGGCAACGGCCACGCGCTGCCGCACCGCGACGCGCGGGTCTATATCAGCTCCGCCGACTGGATGGCGCGCAACATGGACTGGCGGGTGGAGACGTTCGTGCCGATCCACAACCCGACCGTCCACGCGCAGGTGCTGGATCAGATCATGGTGGTGAACCTGAAGGACACGCTGCAGACATGGGAGCTGCATGCCGACGGGCAGTGGCAGCGGCTGGAGCCGGGCGACACGCCGATCTCCGCGCATCGCTATTTCATGACCAACCCGTCGCTGTCGGGCCGCGGCTCCGCGCTCCACGGCCCGGCCGAGGGGCAGCACGTGGGCGCGCACATGTTGCCGTCCTATCCACGCCCGCGCGTGATCACCGGGCCGCGGCGGCGGCAGGACCGGGTGAGCCAGGACTGACGCCGCATGTATGACGGTCGTCCGGCCGCGCCCGCGCCGCGCATGGCGGTGGTCGATCTCGGGTCCAATTCCGTGCGCCTCGTCGTGTTCG
>NZ_BANB01000272.1 GCF_000964365.1 Acidisphaera rubrifaciens HS-AP3
GCCGGCGCAACGCCGTCGCCTCCTGCGGCAGCCCGTCGCGCGCGACGGCGCGTTCGGCGTCCACGATCTGTGCCAGCTGGCGGACGAACCACGGGTCGAAGCGCGCGGCGGCGCACACGTCCTCGACCGACAGCCCGTCGCGCAGCGCCTGTGCCGCCATCAGCAGCCGGTCGGGCTTGGGCTGCGACAGGGCGGCGCGATAGGCGTCGGCGCCGCCGTCGCCCGGCGGCTCCACCGGATCGAGGCCGGACAGCCCCGTCTCCATGCTGCGCAGCCCCTTCTGCAGCGCCTCGGCGAAGCTGCGGCCGATCGACATCGCCTCGCCCACCGACTTCATGCTGGTGGTCAGCAGCGCCGGCGTGCCGGGGAACTTCTCGAAGGTGAAGCGGGGGATCTTGACCACGACATAGTCGATGGTCGGCTCGAAGCTCGCCGGCGTGACGCGGGTGATGTCGTTGGCCAGCTCGTCGAGCGTGTAGCCCACCGCGAGCTTCGCCGCGACCTTGGCGATCGGAAAGCCCGTCGCCTTCGACGCGAGGGCCGAGGAGCGCGAGACGCGCGGGTTCATCTCGATCACCACCATGCGCCCGTCGGCCGGGTTGATCGCGAACTGCACGTTCGACCCGCCGGTATCGACGCCGATCGCGCGCAGACACGCGATCGAGGCGTCGCGCATGCGTTGATATTCCTTGTCGGTCAGCGTGAGCGCCGGGGCGACGGTGACGGAATCGCCGGTATGGATGCCCATCGGGTCCACGTTCTCGATCGCGCAGACGATGATGCAATTGTCCGCGCTGTCGCGGACCACCTCCATCTCGTACTCCTTCCAGCCGAGCACGCTTTCCTCGACCAGCACCTCGGTCGTAGGCGAGGCATCGAGGCCGGAGGCGACGATCTGCTCGAACTCCTCGCGGTTATAGGCGATGCCGCCGCCGGTGCCGCCGAGGGTGAAGGACGGGCGGATCACCGCCGGCAGCCCGACATCGGCCAGCGCCGCGCGCGCCTCGTCCATGGTGTGCGCGATGTGGCTCTTCGGGCTTTCGATGCCGATCGCGGCCATCGCGTCACGGAACTTCAGCCGGTCCTCGGCGCGGTCGATCACCTCGGCCTTCGCGCCGATCAGCTCGACGCCGTGGCGGGCGAGGGCGCCGTTCGCCGCGAGCTTCATCGCGGTATTCAGCGCGGTCTGCCCGCCCATCGTCGGCAGCACCGCGTCGGGTTTTTCCTGCGCGATGATGCGTTCGACCACCTCCGGCGTGATCGGCTCGATATAGGTCGCGTCCGCGAGCCCGGGATCGGTCATGATCGTCGCCGGGTTCGAGTTGACGAGGATGACGCGGTAGCCCTCGGCGCGCAGCGCCTTGCACGCCTGCGCGCCGGAATAGTCGAACTCGCAGGCCTGGCCGATCACGATCGGGCCGGCGCCGATGATGAGGATGGAGCGTATGTCGGTGCGCTTGGGCATGGGTCAGTCCGGGTCGGAGGGGGCGGGGGGTGCGGGGATCGCGCGCGGCGCGGCGGCGTGGCGGCCGATCCAGTGCCAGGCGGTGTCGGTCAGCCAGCCATCGGTGCGGGCGAGGTCGATTTCGGTGACGAGGAAGCCCGCCCCGCCGGCGGTCGCGCGCACGAGGTCGGCGATGTCCGAGGGCGGGACGCGCGTCGCCAGCAGGAACACGCCCGGCAGGTGGTTCCACCACGCGGCGATGCGCCGGTCGGCCGCGAGGACGCCCGCCAGCGCGGCCACGTCGAGCGTGGGGGCGGCGGTGTCGAGGGCCAGCAGCAGGACGCGCGGCTCGGTCAGCGGCTCAGCCACGGGGCCGGCCCTCCACGCGCAGGGCATGCAGCCGCC
>NZ_BANB01000271.1 GCF_000964365.1 Acidisphaera rubrifaciens HS-AP3
CGATCGGATTGCCCGGCGGTCGTCCCTGCGAGTGCGCCGCGGCGCCGGTGCGGCGCAACAGGCCGGCGGCATAGTCCTCCAGCGCCGCGGCACTGTCGGCATCGGCGGCGAGCGGGCCGCCATGGACGCAGAACGGGTTGGAGATCAGCGTGTTGCCGAACAGGCGCGTGCGGACATGCACGAGCGGCAGCACGCCGGTGATGGCGCCGTCGCGCTCGTGCAGGACATAGTGCGCGCGGTGGCCGAAGGCGCGTTCGATCACCGTGCGCCAGGCCGACAGATGAAAGAACGTGGCGTCGGGTGCTGCGAGCACGAAGCGGTCCCAGGCCGCCGCCCGCGCGTCGTCGAGCGGCACGCAGCGGGCGCGGCCGATGGCGCGGATCTCGTTCATCGCACCGCGGCCGGCGTCAGCATGTCGGCGAACACGCGGTCGATGCTGTCCCAGCGGAAGTCGCGCAACAACCGCTCCAGCCGCGCGCGCATCGACCGCAGGCCGACATAGTGGCGGAACCGCGCGAGTCGCCCGGCGTCGGTGACGCGGGGCTGGTCGGGATCGACCTCCCACGGGTGGAAATAGAACACGCCCGGCCGTTCCTCCCGCCGGTTGAGGCGGGCGAGGCCGCTCCGGTAGACGCCGTAAGGCAGTAGCCGGAAATAGCCGCCGCCGGCGCAGGGCAGGTTGCGCGCCGCCACGCGCAGCGTCGTCATCGGGATCTCCCACAGCCGGCCGCCGCCCGGGCGGAAGGGAAAGCGGGGTGCGTCCGGCATGCCGTAAAGGTCATGGCGGATCGGATAGACGCTGGAGCTGTACTCGTACCCCGCCGCCGCCAGCTCGTCGAAGGCCCACGGGTTGCGCGTGCCGATGGAAAAGGTGGGCGCGCGATAGCCGCGCACGGGAACGCCGCCGGCGTCCTCCAGGATCGCCTTGGTGCGGATGATGTCGGCGCGGAACGTCGCGGGGCACAGCTGATCGACGCGGACGTGATCGTAGCCATGGCTTGCCAGCTCGTGGCCGCCGGCGACGATGCGGCGGACCAGCGCGCCGTGGCGTTCGGCGACCCAGCCGAGGGTGAAGAACGTGGCGCGGATACCGGCGCGGTCGAACGCCTGCAGGATGTGATCGGTGTTCGCCTCCACCCGCCGCGGGATGCCGTCCCAGTCGGCGCGGGGAATGACGCCGGCGAACGCCTGGACCTGGAAATAGTCTTCCACGTCGACCGTCATGGCGTTGAGGATGCGCGAGCCGCGTGCCGGCGTGGCTGCAGGCGAGGGCATGGCGTGTACTCCGCTAACGGGCGTGCCGGCGAAACAGGCCGCGGTGGCGCCAGGGATGCGGCGCGGCGGCCGGCGGGGGCGTGGGCGGGGACGTGGGATGCGCCGGCGGCATGGGCGCGGCGGGGCGGTCGCCGAGATCGCCCGCCAGCTCGTCGGCGACGGCTTCGACAAGCGGCGAGGTGATGACCGTCAGGTGATCGAGCGCCCCGCGCATCAGCACCCGGCCGCACAGCCGGTTGACCCGGCGCGGGATGCCCTGCGTGTGGCGGAAGGCCGCGTGCGAGGCATCCGTCTGCCAGATCGGATTGCCACGCCAGCCGGCCGTGGTGAGACGGTGCAGGATATAGGCGTGCGTCTCCTCGGCCGATAGCGGTCCCAGATGAAAGCAGGCGATGACCCGCTGGCGAAACGGCTCCATGTCGTGGCGCGCCAGGGTCGCGCGAAACTCCGGCTGGCCGGCGACCATGATCTGCAGCAGCGGCTGGCCGGCGTGCAGCAGGTTCGTCATCAGCCGCAGCTCCTCCAGCGCTGCCGGATCGAGCGTCTGGACCTCGTCCACCACCAGGAGGCAGCGGACCCCGTCCGCGCGTATCTGCCGCAGCCGGGACAGCAGCGCCATGCTCATGGCCGCCTTGCCCGTGGCGTCTCCGGCGCGGGCGCCGAAGGCCGCGGCGACGAAGCGCAGCATGTCGGCGCCCGACCCGGCCGAGCCGATCACGCTGCCGATGCGGATCGGCGCGTCGCCGAGACGCCCGCGCAGGAACTCGATGAGGGTGGTCTTGCCGGCCCCGATCTCGCCGGTGACGACGATGATGCCCTCGCCCTGCGCGAGGCCGTACAGCATGTGCGTCATCGCGCGTCGGTGACCCTGGCTCTTGAAGAAGCGGGTTCCGTCCGGCGTCAGCTGGAACGGCAGGGCGTCGAGGCAGTAGTGATCGGAGTAGCCGAGCGCGATCATCGGAACACCTTCCGCACACCGACAAGGAAGACGCTCTGCACCACCCGGTTGATCGGCACCGTATCGGTGGCGTTCGTCAGCCAGTATTCGAAGGTGAGCGTCGTCGTCTCGCTCAGCGCGCGGGTCAGCGCGACATCGACCGTGAAGATGCCCTGCTTCTCCGAGAATGCACCCGTGGTGGTCAGCTCGCCGTACTGAACCGTGGCGCGCGACGTCCAGAGCGGCGTCAACTCGTGTACCCAGGTCGCGGACGCGCTGTAGCCGCTCTGCGCATAGCCCGCGATCCCCTGCGTCGCCACCAGCGTCTGGCTTTCGTCGAGAAAGGACAGCAGGAAGGTGTCGCGGTCGCGCTGGTGCAGCAGCGTCGCGGAGGCGGTGCGCTGGCGCACCAGATTGTTGTTGATGGCGAAAAAGGAATTGGTCGTCAGCAGCGGTGCCTGCGTCACCGGGTCGATGCTGTTGCCATAGGCGTCGACCGAGGAGTTGGCGACGAAGTTCTGCAGATCCTGCGCGGTGGATGTCAGCGCCTCGCTATAGCGGGCAATCAGCTTCGTGCGCGGCGTGACCGCGTAGTCGAGCGCCAACTCCGGCGCGTTGAAGCCGTACTGATGGCCGTAGGCGACGGTGAGCGTGCGATCCGGTCCCGCCGCGAGCGACGCGCCGATGCGCCAGACCGCGTCGCTGATGCGCACCGACGGCGTGCCGTTGAAGGATATGTTCTCGTAGCCGCCGGTTGCGGCAACGGCGAAGCGCCTCGTGACGGCATAGGTCAGCGTCTCGGTCGCGAGGTTGTTGTAGCCGCTCTCCAGAGTGCCGCCGTACTGAACGGCGTCAAGCAGCGTGCGGCTTTGCAGCCGCGCGAGCATCTGTCCGGTGGTGAATACCGCGTGCTCCTCCTGCGTCGTCAGCAGACCGCTCTGGAATGTCGGCAGGAGCGGCGACGTCGCGGTGACCGGCGCGCCTCCCAGACTCGACGCCAGCGACGTGGTGTTGCCCGTCTGGTCGGTCACCGAATACGCATAGCCGATCTCCGCCGTGCCGATGGAGCCGAAGCGGTGCAGCAGGTAGGGCGCGACGGTGAAGCTCGTATCCTGTATCCGCGTGATCGAGTTGATGTTGAGCGGACCGCTCGGCGCATATCCGCCGAAGCTCGGCTGCTGCGTCGCGTAGCCACGGACGTCGACGAACAGCAGCTCCGGCACCAGCGTGACCAGCGCCTGTGCGTTGAGTTGCTGGGCGATGTCGTTCTGGCTCGGCGTGCGGGCGAAATACTGGAGGATCGGGTCATAGACGCCATTGAGCTGCAGGCGCGGCGTATCGGCGTTGACGCGCACGCCCGGCACCATCTGCGTGATGTAGTCGGCGCGGTGGTCGGTCGGCGTCTGCAGCACGTTGTCGGTGTAGATCTCCTGCACCCCGATCTCCGGCGTGACCTGCCACCCCGGCTGCGGCGGCGCACCGAGGCCGAGGCTCTGCCCGACGCTCTCGCGCAGATCGGGCAGCCACACGCTGGTGCCCGTGGGTGGGAGGCCGAGCCGCGCATCGGTGGGCGCGGGCGGACCGGGACTTTGCTCCGCCATCGCGCCGCCGGCGGACGTCGCATCGCGGGCTTGCGTGCCCCCCGTCGCGCCTCCCGTCGCGGCCCCAGATCGGAAGAGCACACGTCTGAACTC
>NZ_BANB01000270.1 GCF_000964365.1 Acidisphaera rubrifaciens HS-AP3
GCAGCGGCCATAGGCGTCGTCGTCGGTCGGCATCGCCTTCATCTGCGCGATGGCGGCCGCGCCGCTCGCCTTGGCCTTGTCCGCGCCGATCGCCTGCACCGCCTTGAGGTAGTGCAGCGTGCCGGCATAGACGCCGGCCTGGATCATGTTGGCGGGGCGGCCGGATTTCGGCAGCAGACGCTTGGTGAAGGCGCGCGTGCGGTCGTTGAGATCCCAGTAGAAGCTTTCCGTCAGCAGCAGCCCCTGCGCCGCCTCCAGCCCGAGGGCGCGGACGACGTTGAAATCCGCGAGCAGCGCCGCGAGTTTGGTGCCGCCGGCGGTGAGGCCGAATTCGTGCGCCTGCTTGACGCAGTTGACGGTGTCGGTGCCGGCATTGGCCAGCCCGACCACCTTCGCGCCGCTGCCCTGCGCCTGCACGAGGAAGGACGAGAAGTCACTGGTGTCGGGGAACGGGTAGAGCGAGGAGCCGAGCACCTTGCCGTGCGCTTCCAGCACGAAGCGGCTGGCGTCGCGCTGCAGCTGCTGGCCGAAGACGTAGTTGGCGGTGATGA
>NZ_BANB01000269.1 GCF_000964365.1 Acidisphaera rubrifaciens HS-AP3
CGCTGGTGACCGGGCGGATGATCGACCGGCTGATCGATGCCTATGACCGCGACGAGGGCCGGCTGATCGTGGTGCCGACGCATAACGGCAAGCAAGGCAACCCGATGCTGTGGGACCGCCGCTACTTCGACGAGATCCTCGCCGCCACCGGCGATGCCGGCGCGCGATTCCTGCTCGCGCGGCATCGCGACGACGTGGCCGAGATCGACCTCGACACGGACGCGGTGCTGCGCGACTTCGACACGGTGGAAAGCCTCGGCGACCTGCCGGAGCGCCTGCGGCCGGCCCGCCCGGTCGCCTGAGACGGGCGACGACGCCATCGGTCCACCGCTCGCTACCCGGGGGTGAAAAGCGCGACACCATCGCCGCCCATCGGCGTCTCGCCCCTGGCCCCCGGGATCGCATCACCCTTATTCACGTCGTGGGCCGCCAACGGGTCGTAGATGTCGCGCGCCTGCCGCACCTCGGCGACGGTCGTGACCATCGGCAGCAGCACGCGCACCGGGCCGGCCACCGCCGCGCGCAGGATCGCCGCGAGCTGCGTCTCGAACAGCGCCGGCCGGCGCAGCAGCAGGCGGATGCCGCGCAGCCCGAGGGCCGGGTTCGCCTCGGTCGCCTCGGTCACGATGCCGTCGCTGTGCAGCGCCTCGATGTCCTTTTCGCCGCCCCAGTCGAGGACCCGGATGGTGACCGGATCGCCCGCCATCGCGTCGATGATCGTGCGGTAGCTCTCGGCCTGCGTGTCCTCGTCGGGCAGGGTCTCGCGGTTCATGAACAGGAACTCGGTGCGCAGCAGGCCGATCCCCTGTGCGCCCGACTGCGCGATCAGCGGCAGTTCGATCGGCAGCTCCAGATTGGCCTGCAGCTCGACCGCCTCGCCGTCCCGTGTCTGCGCCGGCAGGCGGCGCAGCCGCGCGTAGCGCTGCCGCTCGCGCGCATAGGCGGCGGCGTCGCGTCGCGCGGCGGCAAGCGTCACGGCGGTCGGGTGCAGCGTGATGCGTCCGGCGGTGCCGTCGATGACGGCGAGATCGCCGGCCTGCACCGCGTCCACCAGCCCCGCGGCGCCGAGCACCGCGGGCAGGCCTAGCGCCCGCAGCATCACCGCCGTATGGCCGTCGGTGCCGCCGTCCTCGGCCGCGACACCCGCGATGCGCGCCGGATCGAGCAGCGCGGCGTCGGCCGGGCGCAGCGTCTCGCACACCAGGATCGCGCCCTCGGGCAGGCTCGCGAAGCTGCGGAACGGCGTCTGCGTCAGGTTGCGCAGCAGTCGGCGCGCGACCTCGCGCACCTCCTCGGCATGGCGGTCGACGGAGGCGCGCTCGTCCGCGGACAGTCCGCTCAGACTGCTGGCCTGCGCCTGGATGGCGGCAACGAGCGCTTCCGCCTCCTCGGCGACGGCGGTTTCCGCCGACAGCAGTTTTTCGGTGATGTTCCGCCGCATCCCGCGCACCAGCCGCGACGGGCCGAGCATGCGCACATAGACATCGAGCAGCGGCGCGATCTCGGCCTGGCTGTCCTCGGGCAGCGTGCCGAGGCGCGCCCGCAGCTTGGCCAGCTGCTTGGACGACTGCGCGATGGCGGCGTCGAGCCGTCGCGCCTCTGCTTCGATGTCGGCGGCGGCGATCTTGCGGTGCGCGACGGTGACCGCCGGTTCGGTGATGCCGTAGGCGGGGCCGATCGCGATGCCCGACGACACCGCGATGCCCGCGAGCACGCGCTCGGTCAGCGGGCGCGGCGGCGGCGGCAGGCGCTGCATGCGCTTGTGCTG
>NZ_BANB01000268.1 GCF_000964365.1 Acidisphaera rubrifaciens HS-AP3
GGCATTGCCCCCCTGCCGCCGGTCGCGGGGGGCGCCACCCGGCAGGAGAGCGTGCGGCGCGGCCTCGCCGCGCTGGCCGAGCACGCGCCCGACATCGTGCTGGTGCATGACGGCGCGCGGCCGGTCGTCCCCCCGGGCACCGTCGCGGCCCTGCGCGAGGCCCTGGGCCGCCATGACGGCGCCATCCCGGCGGTGCCGGTCGCCGACACGCTCAAGCGGGCCGAGGGCGGGATGATCGCCGCGACCGTCCCGCGCGAGGGCCTGTTCCGGGCGCAGACGCCGCAGGCGTTCCGCTACAATCTGCTGGCCGCCCTGCACGCCACCCACCCCGACGGCGCGACCGACGACGCCGCGCTGCTGGAGGCCGCGGGACACGCCGTGGCGCTGGTCGCGGGGCACGAGGACAACATCAAGCTCACCTACCCGGAGGACCGCGTGCGTCTCGAACGCATCCTGGCCGGCCACCTGCTGCCGCGCGTCGGCAGCGGCTTCGACGTGCATGCCTTCGCCGACGACCGCCCGCTGGTGCTGTGCAGCATCACCGTCCCGCACGGGCGCGGCCTCGCCGGCCATTCCGATGCCGATGTCGGGCTGCACGCGCTGTGCGACGCGATCTATGGCGCGCTGGCGGAGGGCGATATCGGCAGGCATTTCCCGCCGAGCGAGGCGGCGTGGAAGGACGCGGACAGCGCCCGCTTCCTCCGTCACGCCGCGGAGCGTATCGCGGCGCGCGGCGGCGTGCTGGCCAATGCCGACGTCACGCTGATCTGCGAGCGGCCGAAGATCACGCCGCACGCGCCGGCGATGCGCGCGCGCCTGGCGGAGCTGCTGGGGGTGGAGATCGGGCGGATTTCGGTCAAGGCGACGACGACCGAGCGGCTGGGCTTCACCGGCCGCGAGGAAGGGATCGCGGCGCAGGCAACAGCGACCGTGCTGTTGCCTGCCTGACCGCGTCCGGGGCCGTTGCTCCGGATCCGGGCGTCGGGGGACGCCCGGATGCGGACGGCGCGGTCAGAACGAGATGCGGACGGTGAAGATCGGGCTGTTGCGATAGAGCGGCAGCGTCGCGACGCGCGTCTCCGGCGGCGCCACCGCGATCTGGTAGGCGATGCCGAAGGACAGGCGGGCACGGTCATACAGGTGGAACCGGCCGAACATGATGCCGGGCGTCAGCAGCACCTGATTCTTGCCGCCGTGCGGGCCGTCCACGAAATAGATGTTCTGCACCTCGAACTCCGGCCAGAAATACGGGCGGAGCCAGTACTGGAACGAGATGTTCATCGGCACCTGCACGCCGATCTTGTTCTCGTAGGCGAGCGGGAAGCTGCCGCCGATCGTTGCCTGGATGTCGAAATCGCCCCAGCCCTTGCCGAACGCCAGCGTCGGGTTGATCTCGTACGAATTGGTGGTGAAGCCCTTGGCGCCGAGCGGGGCGACGCCCTGCAGGAAGGCGGTGACGATATAATTGCCGTCCTGCTCGTTGGCGCTCAGCAGGCGCTGCTTGATCAGCAGAAAGGGCCAGTCGCCGAAGCCGTTATGCTCCTCGTTGCCGTTGCGCACGATGTACGGCGGCTGGCCGATGATGATCTCGTTCGTCGTCGTGGGGATCAGCTCGAGCCCCTTGCCGCCGCCGTAATTGTCGAGGCTCGCGCCGTTGTTCGTGGTCTGCCAGAACTGGTCGTAGCGATATTCTTCCTCGAGGCGCGGGGTCACGGTCACGATCGGCGTCATCCAGTGCGGCTGGCTAGCCTGCGCCTGATCGACCCGATTGAACCAGTTGGTGAAATAATTGCTGACCTCGTCGCCGATGCTGTCGGCGCGGGCAGTGCCCGTCGCGCCGCAGGCAAACACCACACCCAGCGCGCAACACCCTGCCCGCACAACGCCACGCATCGCTCCAAGCCTCCGATCACGTTATATTTGATCGGATATTACCGTTATGTACGGCGCGCAAGAGCGTTGTGGCGCGGGTATGTGCCGGGTGGTCGCAGGTGTTGCCGTTTCTCCTCAGCTGTCCCGATCGTGTATCAGATGCAGGGTCAGAACGTCGATCGCGAAAGACCCGTCCGCGGCCACGTCGAACATCGCGCGCACCTCGGCCGGCATGGCCGCCTGCAGGTCGCGGATCGCCTGCGCGGCGGGCGCGGGCGTGCGCATGCGGGCGATCCAGGTCGCGAAGTCGAGCGGCAGGCGATGGGTGCCCGCGTGTGCGACGGCCAGGCCCGCGGCGGCGGCGG
>NZ_BANB01000267.1 GCF_000964365.1 Acidisphaera rubrifaciens HS-AP3
CCGCGCTGATCGGGATGCCGACCGGCGAGGCGTCAGGGCTTGACGTGCTCGACGTGGACCCGCGCCACGGCGGGGACGTCTGGTATGCGGCCAACATGCACCGCCTCCCCGAGACGCGCCTGCACCGCACGCAGTCCAGGGGCTTGCATCTGGTGTTCCTACATGCGCCCGGTGTTCGCAATAGCGAGTCTCGCATCGCCGCTGGTATCGACGTGCGCGGCGACGGCGGTTACGCGATCATCCCGCCGTCGCCGGGCTACGTCGTCGAGCACGATGTCCCGCCCGCGCATTGGCCGGACTGGCTTCTGATTGAAGCACTACCCCCTCCGCCGCCGCCGCGACGCGCCTCGTCAGGGCAGCACCCTCGGCCTGTTGGCCCCGACGTCAACCGACACGCCCGCGCCCTCATCACG
>NZ_BANB01000266.1 GCF_000964365.1 Acidisphaera rubrifaciens HS-AP3
GAGCGCGTCGCCGCGACGAGGCGCCGCCGCTGAACCGGCCGCGGTCGCCCCCGACGCGTCCACGGCCACGCCGGACGACGCGGCCGGCGATCGTCTGTCACGTATTGTTTCCGCGGCACCTGGGACACCCACACGGCGTTCACGTTCGGCGCAACGTTGAAGCCTCTTGTTGCGTCCTGCGCGAACTCGCTATACCGCCGTTCAATCCCTTGAGTGTCCCGACGCAGCTTGGCCGTCGAACAGGACACCGCCTCGATAAGGCGGGAAACGTCGGTGCCCCTGAACGACGTCGGCGGACGCGGTGAAGCGCGGCGTCCCGCCACCACCTGCTGCCGTATAGGTCGCCGTGAAAGAAACACGCCCAACCGCCGCTGACACGCAGGGCGCAGTCGATGCCGATCTCCTGCGAATGGTGTTCGACGCGGAGTTCTACCTTGACTGTCATCCGGACGTGCGCGCGGCAGGCATCGATCCGTTCGAGCATTTCCGGCTCTACGGCGCGGCGGAAGGGCGGCGGGCGTGCTACTACTTCGATCCTGACTTCTACGTGCAGCGCTATCCCGATATCGCCTCTCTCGGGACCAATCCCTTGTTTCACTACCTCCGGTACGGGGCGGAGGAGTTGCGCGACCCGCATCAGGACTTTGACGCGGCCTTTTACGTCGACCGCCATCCCGAGGCGGCCGCCAATCCGCTGATCCACTACATGCTGTACGGCGCCTCGCTGGGTTACTCCGTGCGGCGCATCCCGTACATCCCGGACTACCTGCCGTCGACCCTGGAGCCGCCGCGTCTGCCCGACGGCGTCGTGGTCGACGTCGTCATACCGGTCTATCGCGGACTGGCGGAGACGCAGCGCTGCCTGGAGACCGTGCTTGCCGATCCGGAACGGCCGCCCGGGCGCGTGATCGTCATCGACGACCGCTCGCCCGAGCCGAAACTATCGGCGGCGCTCGACCGGCTGAGCCAGTCCGGGCAGATCATGTTGATCCGCAACCGGACCAACCTGGGCTTCGTCGCCTCGGTCAACCGCGGCATCGAGGCGGCATTCCCCCACGACGTCGTCCTGCTCAATTCCGATACCGAGGTCCCGGTCGGCTGGCTGCACCGGCTGGCCGCCCACGCCTATGCCGGACCGCGCATCGCCTCGGTCTCGCCGTTCTCGAACAACGCGACGATCTGCTCGTATCCGCGCATCGAGGGCGGGCCGCCGGCCTTCGGCCTGTCGGTGACGGAACTCGACGCCGCCTGCCGCGAGGCCAATGCCGGCCGCAGCGTGACGGTCCCCGTCACGGTCGGATTCGCCATGTATCTGCGCCGCGACGCGCTGGCCGATGTCGGCGCCTTCGATGCCGAGGCGTTCGGCCGCGGCTATGGCGAGGAGAGCGATTTCTGCATGCGTGCGGCGGCACGCGGCTGGACGCACCGCCTCGCCTGCGACGTGTACGTACATCACGAGGGACAGGTCAGCTTCGGCACCACCGCGCCCGAGCAGACGGGCAGCCAGGACATCCTCCGCCAGCGCTACCCGTCCTATATGCGGCTGATCGACCGCCACATCCGTGTCAACGACGCGGGGCCGGCACGGCTGGCGATCACGGCGGCGATCCTGCGCCGGTCGGGCCTTCCCACCATCCTCGCCGTCTCGCACAGCCTCGGCGGCGGCGTCGGGCAGCATATAACGGCGCTCGCCGCCCGCACCGCCGGGCAGGCCAATGTCCTGCTGCTCGAAGGCACGCCGGAGGGCGCGGCCATCTCGGTGCCGGCCCTTCCCGATCACCCGCGCTTCGTGATCACGCCCGACCTGATCGAAGGCGCGGCCGAATATCTAACCTCGGCCGCGGTGACGCGCGTGCATATCCACCACGTCCTCGGCCTCAACCTGCCGCTGCGCCGTCTGATCGCCCGGCTCGGCGTGCCGTTCGATGTCACGGTCCATGACTGGTACACGATCTGCCCGCAGGTGAACCTGCTGCCGCATCTCGATGCCCATTATTGTGGCGAGCCCGCGCCCGCCGCCTGCAACGCCTGCATCGCCGATCGTCCCGCGCACGACGCGGGCGACATACTCGGCTGGCGCCTGCGCCACCGCTGGCTGTTCCACGAGGCGGAGCGGGTGCTGTGCCCGAGCCATGACGTGCGCGCCCGCCTCGCGCGGTACGGCCTCGCCGAGCGGGCGGTCGTGGTCGCGCACGAGCCCGTCGAAACCACCGCCTGGTCGATGTCGCAGACGCCGGCGATCAAGGGCCGGCCGCTGCGCGTCGCCCTGATCGGCGTGCTGGCCGATCAGAAGGGCCTGCCCACCGTGCTGTCGGTCGCCGATGCCGCGGGCGGCGAGGACATCGAACTGCATCTGATCGGCTACACGGAAAAGCCGCTCCCGCCCGCCTATGACAAGCGGCTGCGCCAGACGGGCCCGTATCGCCACGCCGACCTCGCGCGGCTGATCGCACGCGTGCGGCCGCACGTGATCTGGTTCCCGGCGCAGTGGCCCGAGACCTTCAGCTATACGCTCAGCGCCGCCATCGACTCCGGCCTGCCGATCATCGCCTCCGATATCGGCGCCTTCCCCGAGCGTCTGGCCGGCCGGCCCCTCACCTGGCTGGTGCAGCCGTCCGCGCCGCCCGAGGAATGGCTCGCGGTCTTCGCCGAATTGCGGGCGACGCTGACGAAGCAGCGGGCGCTGCCGCGCGGCCGGCCCCGCGCGGTGGTGCCCGATTTCTACCGGCAGGACTATGTCGGGGGCGCGTCCCGGCGCGCGGGGCGGGACGGGCTGATCGACCTGCGCCGGCCGGACCGGCAGACGCTGGTGGTCGTCCCGGAACGGCTCGACAACGGCGCGCTCAGTCCCTGCGCCTTCATCCGCCTGCTGCTGCCGCTCGACCATCCCGCGGCGGGCGCGGGCATCGACGTGGTCATCGCCTCGCCCGAGGAGGCGCTGCGCTACCGCGCCGACGCGCTGGTGACGCAGCGCTATGCCGTGCCGGACGCCGAGGCGGCGGAGGCGTTGCTCGCGCACGCGGCGCGGACCGGAACGCCCTTCGTCTATGATCTGGACGACGATCTCGTGAACATCCCGGCCGAGCATCCCGAGACGGGCGTGCTCCAGCCCCGCGCCCCGGTGGTGGCGCGGCTGGTGCGCGGGGCGGACGCGCTGCTCGTCTCGACCCCGGGGCTGAAGGCGCGGCTCGCGCCCCTGCGGCGCGACGCGGTGCTGGTGCCGAACGGCCTCGACGAACGGCTTTGGGGCGTGGCGCCGCCGGTCAGCGCGGCACCGCGCCGCGACCCGGTGCGCATCCTGCTGATGGGCACCGCGACACATGACGCGGATCTCGCGGCGACGAACCGGGCGCTCGAGGCGGTGTGTGACACGTTCGGCGACAGGGTCAGCATCGAGGTCATCGGGATGACGGCGGCCGACCTGCCCACCTGGGCCGAGCGGGTGGTGGTGCCGCCCACGGGGGGCCAGTCCTACCCCGCCTTCGTGAACTGGATCGCCAGCCAGGCCGCCTGGCATATCGGCGTCGCGCCGCTGGCCGATACCGCCTTCAACACCAGCAAGTCCGCGATCAAGACGATGGATTACGGCGCCCTCGGCCTGGCGGTCCTTGCCTCCGACGTGCCGGCCTATCGCGGCTCGCTGGCCGATGGGTCGGGCGGACAGCTCGTGCGCAACGACCCGCGCGCATGGTTCTGGGCGGTGGCCGAGATGGTCCGCAACCCGCGCCACTGGCAGGCCTGCGCCGAGGGTGCGCGGCGCGAGTTCCTCGCCCGGCATACGCTGCTGGCCCAGGCCGAGAGCCGGCAGCGCGTCTGGCGCGGCCTGACGGCGCGGAGCACGCGCAAGCGGGCAACCGCGTGACTGCTGGCTCGCCGCGGCGGCGCTGTCTCCAGCCGACGCCGGGGCGGCGGATCAGCGCGCCGCCATGCGCAGCCGGCC
>NZ_BANB01000265.1 GCF_000964365.1 Acidisphaera rubrifaciens HS-AP3
GCGCGGGCGGCCGACGCGCCGGTGCTGCGCCTCGGCGTGCTGACCGACCTGTCCGGCCCGTATGCCGACGTGAGCGGGCGCGGCAGCGTCATCTGCGCCGAGCAGGCGGCGGCCGAGGCGATGGCCGCGCATCCCGGCATGAAAGTGGAGATCGTCTCCGGCGACCACCAGAACAAGCCCGACGTGGGCGCGTCGATCGCGCGCGAATGGTTCGACCGCGGCGGCGTGGACGCGATACTGGACGTGCCGAACAGCGGCGTCGGCCTCGCGGTCGCCAGCGTCTGCCGCGAGAAGGACAAGGTGTTCCTGGTCACCGGCGCCGCGACCGATCAGCTGACCGGGTCGAAATGCAGCCCGAACACGGTGCACTGGACGTTCGACACCTACATGCTCGCGCGTGTCACGGGCGGCGCGCTTGTGGAGCAGGGGCTGAAGAACTGGTTCTTCCTGGTGGCGGACTACGTGTTCGGCCACGTGCTGGAGAAGGACGCGACGGCGCTGATCGACGCGGCGCATGGCAAGGTGGTGGGCTCCGCCGCCTATCCGTTTCCCGGCACGGCGGATTTCTCGTCGTATCTGGTGCAGGCGCAGTCGAGCGGGGCGCAGGTCCTCGGCCTCGGCAATGCCGGCCAGGACACGGTCAACTGCATCAAGCAGGCGCATGAGTTCGGCCTGACCAAGACCATGACGATCGCCGCGATGCTGATGTTCATCACCAGCGTCCACGCGCTCGGGCTCGAGACGGCGCAGGGACTGGTACTCAGCGAGAGCTTCTACTGGGACCTCAACGACCGGACGCGGGCGTTTTCCGACCGCATGCTCAAGCGCCGCGCCGACTGGCGGCCGAACATGGAGCAGGCGGGCACCTATGCCGCGACGATCCATTACTGCAAGGTCGCGGCGGCCATGGGCGTCGCGGCGGCGAAGCAGTCCGGCGCCCGGACGGTGGTGAAGATGAAGGAGATGCCCACCGACGACGACGCGTTCGGCAAGGGCTATATCCGCGCCGACGGACGCAAGATCCAGCCGGCCTATCTGTTCCGCGTCAAGAAGCCGTCGGAGAGCAAGGGCGACTGGGATCTCTACGACGTCGTGGCGACGATCCCGGCCGACCAGGCGAGCCGCCCGGTGGCCGAGGGGCATTGCGCCATCGTCCACGCCTGAAGCCGCAACCAGGAGTTCGACATGAAGATCAGCGCGCGCAACCAGCTCAAGGGCAAGATCACCGCCGTCCACAAGGGGGCGACGACCTCGCACGTGGAGATCGAGGTGGGCGGCATGACGCTGACCGCCGCCATCACCAACGAGTCGGTCGCCGCCCTCGGCCTTGCCGCCGGCAAGGATGCCTATGCGGTGATCAAGGCGTCCGACGTGATGATCGGCATCGACTGAGCACCCGAGACGCCCCGCCGCCGCGCCGGGCGTTTCGGCGCGGCGGTTTCGTTATCGACCCGGTTACTTCCCGCCCGCCAGCAGCTCCGCGCAGCGCAAGGCGTTGGCGAGCAGCATCGCGACGGTCATCGGGCCGACGCCGCCCGGCACCGGGGTGATCGCGCCCGCGACGGACATCGCCGCATCCGTGTCGACATCGCCCACCAGCCGCGGCTTGCCGCCGTCGCCGGCGATGCGGTTGATGCCGACATCCACCACGATCGCGCCGGGCTTGATCCAGTCGCCCTTGACGAAATGCGGCCGGCCGATCGCGGCGACCAGCACGTCCGCCTCCCGGCACAGCGCCGGGAGATCGCGGGTGCCGCTATGCGCGATCGTCACCGTGCAGTCGGCCATCAGCAGCAGCTGCGCCATCGGCCGCCCGACGATCGTCGACCGCCCGACCACCACCGCGCGGGCGCCGCGCAGGTTGGGCTCCACGGCGCGGATCAGCCGCATCGACCCGGCCGGCGTGCAGGGCACCAAGGCGGGCTTGCCGATCGCCAGCAGCCCGGCGTTGACGGGATGGAACCCGTCCACGTCCTTCTCCGGCCGCACGCGTTCCAGGACCGCGTCGGTCGCGATATGGGACGGCAGCGGCAGCTGCACGAGGATGCCGTGCACGTCGGTGCGCGCGTTCAGCGTGTCGAGCAGCGCCAGCAGCGCGTCCTGCGTCGTGTCGGCGGGCAGCCGATGCTCGATCGAGCGGATGCCGACTTCGGCCGCCTGGCGCATCTTGGTACGCACATAGACGCCGCTCGCCGGATCCTCGCCGACCAGCACCACGGCGAGGCCGGGCGTGCTGCCGTGCCGTTCCGCATAGGCGGCGACGCCGCTGCGCACCTCGCCGCGCAGGCGCGCGGCCTCGGCGGTGCCGTCCATCAGACGTGCGCCGCCCGTCGGGGTGGTCCCCGTTTTTTCCGTCGTGTTCATGGATCTCTGCGTAGCGGGTGGAGGGGTGGACGTGAAGCCGCGCGCCGCCGCCGCCCGGGGGACGGATCGGCGGAGGTAGCTGGTCTCAGGCGCGGCCGAGGCGGATGATCTGCGACTGCAGCGCGTCGCACCGTGCCTCCAGCGCGCGCAGCCGGTCGTCGGCGGCGCGGCCGGGGCCGCTGATGGTGAACACGGGCGCGGCCGTGTCGGCGATCTGCGCCGCGGCCGGCAGGGCCACCATGGTGACGGGCATGCCGCCGCGCGGCGGGCCGCTGATGGTGAAGACGGGGTCGGAAGAAGCCTCCCGCAGGGCGCGGGGCGGTGCGGGCAGCGGATCGGCCCCCGGCGCGTGCTGGCTCATGGGCGTCTGCTCGCTCATGGACTCGTCCCTCCTGCTGTCCGTCGTTTGGCGGATCGTTTCTGTTGTCGACCTGCACCGTGGCGGAATGGCGCATTAACCACGAGGTCAACGCACCTGTCAGGCGGGTCGCGGGCGGCAGCCGTTGTAAGGCTGCAAAGGTTTTACAGGCGCCCGGTTCCAAACGTAAAGATCAAAAAGCAACTTGGCCAATATGCTAACTATATCGTCTCGACCAGACCAGGCAAGTAGCGCCGGCCCTCGCGCGTGAGGAATTGCTGCAGCAGATGCGCCGCCGGCATCAGCGGCCGGTCGCGCAGATGCACGGCGAACCATTGCCGGCGCAGCGGCAGGCCCTGGATGTCGAGCACGATCAGCCGGCGGGTGCCGACCTCCGCCTCGATCGTGTGGGCGGAGATGAAGGCGATGCCGAGTCCGGCGATCACCGCCTGCTTGATCGTCTCGTTGCTGTCGATCTGCATACCCATGCGTACGGTGATTCCCGCCTCGGCGAAGAAGCGTTCCATCAGCTGCCGGCTGCCGCTCGCCGGCTCGCGCATCAGGAACGTCTCGCCGGCCAGCTCGGCCGGGTCGATCCGGCGCTGGAAGACCAGCGGATGATCGGGCGGGGCGATCACCACATGCGGATGTTCGCCGATCACGTCCGCCTCCATCGGCAGTTCCTCGGGCGGACGGCCGGTGACGGCCACGTCGATGTCGTGGCGGCGCAGCGCCTCCACGATCGCCGCGCGGTTGCCGACGGTGAGCTTCATCTCGATGCCGGGATGCAGGCGGCGGAAGCCGGCGAGGGCGCGGGGCGCGAAATACTTGGCCGTGCTGACGACGCCGACCGAGACCGCGCCATGCGCCGCGTCGCGGAATCCGGCAAGCGTCGCCTTGCATTCCTCGAGCGCCGCGTCGATGCGCGTGAGTGCGCGCGTCATCTCCAGCCCCGCCGCCGTCGGTGTCATGCCGCCCGGCGAGCGTTCGATGAGCGCCAGCCCCACGTCGTCCTGCAACTGCCGGAGCTGCATGGTGATCGCCGGCGCGGTGACCGCCATTGCCTGGGCCGCCGCGGTGACGGAGCCGTGCCGCACCACGGCGGCCAGCATGCGGAGCTGACGAAGCGTGACGTTGCGCATGACCATGTTTAAGCGATGCTGAACCCTATCGTCATTTAATTCAACTTTACTGATGAACGTCCGGGCCCGATGGTCATGTCATCAAAGACGGGCGGTCGGCAGCACGGTTGCCGGCGAGCACCGCAGGGTGGGAGGACGGGCACGATGGCAATGATGGCATCGGCCAGCGACCAGGATCAGGACAACCGGGCGTCGCATGCCCCGGATGCGCGTTATCCGGCCGGGCGCGACGCCGCGCGGCGTCGGCCCCGCTGATGTCGGCCCGCCATCCGATCATTTCCGTCACCGGCTCGTCCGGCGCGGGCACCACGTCCATACGCAACGTGTTCGACCAGATCTTCCGGCGCGAGAACGTCCGCCCGGCCTTCATCGAGGGTGATGCGTTCCACCGCTATGACCGCGTCGAGATGCGCGAGCGCATGGCGGAGGAAGAGCAGCGGGGCAACCACCATTTCAGCCATTTCGGCCCCGAGGCGAACCTGCTTGAGGAGCTGGAGACGCTGTTCGAGGAATATGGCCGCACCGGGTCGGGGCAGCACCGCCACTATGTCCACGATGCGAAGGAGGCCGCCGCCTATGGCAGCCCGCCCGGCACCTTCACGGCATGGGAGCCGCTGCCGGCCGATACGGACGTGCTGTTCTATGAGGGGCTGCACGGCTGCGTGGTCAACGACAAGGTCGATCTGGCCCGCCATGCCGACGTGAAGATCGGCGTGGTGCCGGTCATCAACCTGGAGTGGATCCAGAAGATCCACCGCGACCGTGCCACCCGCAACTATTCGACCGAGGCGGTGATGGATACGATCCTCCGCCGCATGCCCGACTACGTGCACGTCATCTGCCCGCAATTCGCGCTGACGGACATCAACTTCCAGCGCGTGCCGCTGGTCGATACGTCCGATCCCTTCATCGCCCGCTGGATACCGACGCCCGACGAATCGATGGTGGTGATCCGTTTTAAGACCCCGCGCGGCATCGACTTTCCCTACCTGTTGCAGATGATCGGCGGCAGCTTCATGTCGCGCGCCAATTCGATCGTCATACCGGGCAACAAGATGGATCTGGCGATGCAGCTGATCCTGACGCCGATCATCCTGCAGCTCGTCGACCGGCGCCGGCGGGCGCTTTAGAGAAACCGAGAGGAGCGACCATGGCCCGCATCACCCTGCGGCAGTTGCTGGACGACGCGGCCGAGCATGGCTACGGCGTCCCGGCGTTCAACATCAACAACATGGAACAGGTGCTGGCGATCATGAACGCCGCAGCCGCGGTGGACGCGCCGGTGATCCTGCAGGCCTCGCGCGGCGCCCGTTCCTATGCCGGCGACATCATGCTGACGAAGATGGTCGAGGCGGCGGAGGCGATGTATCCGCAGATCCCGATCTGCCTGCATCAGGATCACGGCAACGACGAGACGACGTGTCTCTCGGCGATCCAGATCGGCTTCACCAGCGTGATGATGGACGGCTCGCTGAAGGCCGACATGAAGACGCCGGCCGATTACGACTACAACCTCGACATCACCCGCCGCGTGACCGAGATGGCGCATCGCGTCGGCGTATCGGTGGAGGGCGAGCTCGGCGTGCTGGGCAGTCTCGAGACGGGCGAGGGCGAGGCCGAGGACGGGCACGGCGCCGAGGGCAAGCTGTCGCACGACCAGCTGCTCACCGATCCCGACAGCGCCGTCGCCTTCGTGCGCGACACCGGCGTCGATGCGCTGGCGATCGCCATGGGCACCAGCCACGGCGCCTATAAGTTCAGCCGCAAGCCGGACGGCGACATCCTGGCGATGCATGTCATCCGCGCGATCAACGAGCGCATGCCCGGCCTGCACATGGTCATGCACGGCTCGTCGTCGGTGCCGCAGGACCTGCAGGAGGCGTTCAACGCGGCGGGCGGCGAGATGCCGCAGACCTGGGGCGTGCCGATCGAGGAGATCCAGACCGGCATCAAATACGGCGTGCGCAAGGTCAACATCGACACCGATTGCCGCCTCGCCATGGCCGCGCAGTTCCGCCGCGTCGCGACCGAGAAGCGCGCCGAGTTCGACCCGCGCAAGTTCCTGCAGCCGGCGATGGCCGCGCTGGAGGCGCTGTGCCGCGAACGCTTCGAGGCGTTCGGCACCGCGGGCCACGCGACCCGCATCCGCCCGGTGCCGCTCGCCGGCATGGCCAAACGCTACGCGAACGGCAGCCTCGCCCCCCGCGCCGCGGTCGCTGCCGCCGCTTGAACCGACACAGCCGAGAATTCAGGGAGACGACGACATGGACGTGAATGACGGAGCCGGCACGATGAAGGGTAAGGAGCGCTACGCCGCCGGCGTGCTCCAGTACCGCCGCATGGGCTATTGGGAGCCCGACTATCAGCCCAAGGACACCGACGTCATCTGCTGCTTCCGGGTCACGCCGCAGGACGGCGTGGACGAGATCGAGGCCTCGGCCGCCGTCGCCGGCGAAAGCTCCACCGCGACGTGGACGGTGGTGTGGACCGACCGCCTGACGGCCTGCGAGAAATACCGCGCGAAGTGCTACCGCGTCGATCCGGTGCCGAATGCCCCCGGCAGCTTCTTCGCCTATATCGCCTATGACCTCGACCTGTTCGAGCCGGGCTCGATCGCCAACCTGTCGGCGTCCGTCATCGGCAACGTGTTCGGCTTCAAGCCGCTCAAGGCGCTGCGGCTCGAGGACATGCGGATGCCGGTCGCCTATGTGAAGACGTTCGACGGCCCGCCGACCGGCATCGTGGTGGAGCGCGAGCGTCTGGACAAGTTCGGCCGCCCGCTGCTGGGCGCGACCGTGAAGCCGAAGCTCGGCCTGTCGGGCCGCAACTACGGCCGCGTGGTGTACGAGGCGCTGAAGGGCGGGCTCGACTTCACCAAGGACGACGAGAACATCAACAGCCAGCCCTTCATGCACTGGCGCGACCGTTACCTGTACTGCATGGAGGCGGTGAACCGCGCGCAGGCGGCGACCGGCGAGATCAAGGGGACATATCTCAACGTCACCGCCGCGACGATGGAGGACATGTACGAGCGCGCCGAGTTCGCCAAGTCGCTCGGCTCGACCATCATCATGATCGACCTGGTGATCGGCTACACCGCGATCCAGTCCATGAGCAAATGGGCGCGGCGCAACGACATGATCCTGCATCTGCATCGCGCCGGCCATTCGACCTATACGCGGCAGAAGACGCATGGCGTGTCGTTTCGCGTCATCGCCAAGTGGATGCGCCTCGCGGGCGTCGATCACATCCATGCCGGCACCGTGGTCGGCAAGCTGGAAGGCGACCCGGCGACGACGCGCGGCTATTACGACGTCTGCCGCGAGGACCATAACCCGCAGGCGCTGCAGAACGGTCTGTTCTTCGAACAGCATTGGGCGAGCCTGCGCCGCGTCATGCCGGTCGCGTCGGGCGGCATCCATGCCGGCCAGATGCACCAGCTGCTCGACCATCTGGGCGAGGACGTGGTGCTGCAGTTCGGCGGCGGCACCATCGGCCACCCGATGGGCATCGAGGCCGGCGCCATCGCCAACCGCGTGGCGCTGGAAGCGATGATCATGGCCCGCAACGAGGGCCGCGACTATCTGGCCGAGGGGCCGGAGATCCTCACCGCCGCCGCCAAGCACTGCCTGCCGCTGAAGCAGGCGCTCGACGTGTGGAAGGACGTCACCTTCAACTATGCCTCGACCGACACGCCGGACTTCGCGCCGTCGGTCAGCGTTTCCTGAACGGGAGGACAGAACAATGCGCTTGACCCAGGGGACGTTCTCGTTCCTGCCCGACCTGACCGACGACCAGATCCGCCGGCAGGTGCAGTACTGCATCGACAACGGCTGGGCGGTGAACATCGAGTTCACCGACGACCCGCATCCCCGCAACACCTACTGGGAGATGTGGGGCCTGCCGATGTTCGACGTCCGCGACGCGGCCGGCGTGATGATGGAGCTGACGGAGTGCCGCAAGGTGCATAGCGGCAAGTATGTCCGCATCAGCGCGTTCGACTCGACGCACGGGTGGGAGAGCCTGCGCATCTCCTTCATCGTCAACCGGCCGGAGAACGAGCCCGGCTTCATGCTGGAGCGGCAGGAGATCGACGGCCGGCAGATACGCTACACCACCCGCGCCTATGCCACCGACCGGCCGGCGGGCAGCCGGTACGACTGAGCGCGGTCATGGCCGATCACACCGACACGCCGGGCGCGCAAGCGCCCGGCACCGCGGCGTCCGCCGGGCATGGCCCGATCGACCTGCGCGCGGAGTTCCGCGACAGCGGCATCAGCCGCGTGCTGGAGGAACTGGACGAGGAGTTGCTCGGCCTGCGGCCGGTCAAGCAGCGCATCCGCGAGATCGCGGCCCTGTTGCTGGTCGAGAAGCTGCGCCGCACCCGCGGCCTCGCGGCGGAGCCGCCGACCCTGCACATGTCCTTCACCGGCAATCCGGGCACGGGCAAGACCACCGTCGCGATGCGCATGGCGAGCATCCTCCACTCGCTCGGCTTCGTGCGTAAGGGGCATCTGGTGTCCGTCACGCGCGACGATCTGGTGGGGCAGTATATCGGCCACACCGCGCCCAAGACGAAGGAGGTGCTGAAGAAGGCGATGGGCGGCGTGCTGTTCATCGACGAGGCGTATTACCTCTACCGGCCGGAGAACGAGCGTGACTATGGGCAGGAGGCGATCGAGATCCTGCTGCAGGTGATGGAGAACCAGCGCGAGGACCTCGTCGTCATCCTCGCGGGCTATGCCGACCGCATGGACCGGTTCTTCACCACGAACCCGGGCTTCCGCAGCCGTGTCGCCCACCATATCGACTTCCCCGACTACTCCGACGAGGAGTTGCTGCAAATCGGGGAGATCATGCTGAAGAAGCAGAACTACCGTCTGACGGACGAGGCGCGGGCGGCGCTCGCGCGCTATATCCCGGCGCGGCGGGGCCAGTCGCATTTCGCCAACGCGCGGTCGATCCGCAACGCGCTGGACCGCGCCCGGCTGCGCCAGGCCAACCGGCTGTTCGAACAGTCGGACCGGCCGGTCAGCGACGCCGATCTGGTGGAAATCCACGCACCGGATATTCTCGCCAGCCGCGTCTTCGATCAGGCGCGCGAAGCGGACGGAGAAGTGGACCATGGCTGACACCCTGATCGCCCCCTCGATCCTGTCGGCCGACTTCGCCCGGCTGGGCGAGGAGGTGGCGGACGTAATCGCGGCGGGCGCGGACTGGATCCACGTGGACGTGATGGACGGGCATTTCGTGCCCAACATCACCATGGGGCCGAACGTCGTGCGCGCGCTGCGCCCGCACACCGACCGGGTGATCGACGTCCACCTGATGATCGAGCCCGCCGACCCCTATCTCGACGCCTTCGCCGAGGCCGGGTCCGACATCATCAGCGTGCATGTGGAGGCCGGGCCGCATCTCGACCGCTCGCTCCAGCGCATCCGCGCGCTGGGCAAGAAGGCCGGCGCGGTGCTGTGCCCGGCGACGCCGCCGGACGCCGTCGAATACGTGCTGGACCGGCTCGACCTCATCCTGGTGATGACGGTCAACCCCGGCTTCGGCGGGCAGGCGTTCATCCCGTCGCAGGTGGAGAAGATACGAACGCTCCGCCGCATGATCGGCACCCGCCCGATCCACCTGGAAGTCGACGGCGGCGTAACCCACGAGACCGCCCGCGCCTGCACCGAGGCCGGCGCCGACGTCCTGGTCGCCGGCTCCGCCGTCTTCAAGGGCGGGCGGGCGGCGTATGCGGAAAATATCGGGGCGATCAGGCGGGCGGTGCGCTGATCGCCTCCGGTGCTGGAATAGCATCAATGAACGACGTCCGCACCGCTGCGCGGCCTGCCGGCGACGGCGTCGAGACCCTTCCTCGCCTGGGAAGCCACCCAGGAGGGGCGGCATGAGTATGTCGGCGCCCGCCTGATCCCGATGACGGGCGGCAGTGTGGCGCATCAGCGCCTCATCGTGCGCCTGGCTATGCTGCTGGACGCGGGCCTCGATCCGGCCCGCCACGCCGTCGTGCCGGAGATGCCGTTGCATGACGCGAAGCTGCCGCTTGCCGAGCAGATTGCCGTGATTGGTGACGCGCTCCGCATGTCGCTGATGAGTCCCGCGGTGTCCGCGTCTCGACGTACGGCGCGACTCATCGCGTCCGTCTGGACATGCATTTAGGCTGACGTCGGAACCTAATCTCGACACGCCCTCGACGCGGCCTTGAAGCTCTCGACTGAATTTTGCACGGCCGGTTGCTGAGCACGCATCTGCGACCCGACACAGCCGCCCAGCGGACGCAGGATCGCGACGGCTCCCACCACCCATGCACGCACGATCGCCCCCTAATCCACCAACTCCAACACCCGCACCGGCGTCCGTGGCGGCAGTTTCGGGATCAGGCAGTCGGGGAGGGGGTTGCGGTCCTCGTCCGGGCCGCCTTGCGGGGGGACCGGGATCGGGTCGGGGGAAGGGGGTGGGCCGCCCCAGGGGCGGGGTGGGCGCATGGTCGCCAGTTCGCGCAGCGCGATCACCAGCGGCACGCCGAAGGTCAGCGCGCCGGAGGCGAGGACGAAGCCGACCGGGCTCAGCATGGTCCGCGCCTCATCATGCCTCTCTCCCTCGCACGCCTCGCTTGCCCATGACGTCCCGACCGCGCCTCATGCCCCGGCCTCGCCGCCGATCACCCCGGCCTGCCGCCAGCCGGCGATCTCCTCGGCGGCGAAGCCCATACGTGCCAGCAGGGCGCCCGGATCGGGCACCGG
>NZ_BANB01000264.1 GCF_000964365.1 Acidisphaera rubrifaciens HS-AP3
GCAGCCGGTGGCGCAGCGCGGGGGCCGCGACGCGGCGGAGCTGCGCCGGACCGAGCACCCGCTCGCCGTCCAGCGCGGCGAGCGCGCGCGCGGCGCGCAGCAAGGTCAGTTCGCCGCGCAGCCCGTCGGTGCCGAGAGTCTGGCACAGCCGCGCGGCGGCCTCCATGAACAGGTCGCCCGCCTCGATGTCGGGCAGCCGGGCGCGCGCCGCCTCGATCCGCGCGCGCAATCGGGCATCCTCGGCGTCCCATGTCGCGGCGTAGGCGACGGGCGACCGGTCATAGGCATCGCGCCGGCGCACCACCTCGATGCGGGTCGGCAGGTCGTCCGGGGTGCGCACCTCGACCGACAGGCCGAAGCGGTCGAGCAGCTGCGGCCGCAGCTCGCCCTCTTCGGGGTTGCCGCTGCCGACCAGGACGAAGCGCGCCGGATGGCGCACGCTCAGGCCCTCGCGCTCCACCACGTTCTCGCCGGAGGCCGCGACGTCGATCAGCAGGTCGACCAAGTGATCCTCCAGCAGGTTCACTTCGTCGATATAGAGAAAGCCGCGATTGGCGCGGGCGAGCAGCCCCGGCTCGAACGCCTTGACGCCCTGCGTCAGGGCGCGTTCCAGATCGAGCGCGCCAACCACCCGGTCCTCGGTCGCGCCAAGCGGGAGATCGACCACCGGCACCGGCACGCGCACGCCGCGAAGGCCACCCTCGCCCCGGGCCCGGCACGCGTCGCACAGCGACGCAAGCGGCGCCGCCGGATCGCAGCCGTAGGGACAGGCCTCCACAACGTCGATCGGCGGCAGCAGCGCCGCGAGCCCGCGCACGGCGGTGGATTTGCCGGTGCCGCGGTCGCCGAACACCAGCACGCCGCCGATCGACGGATCGACGGCGGCGGCCAGCAGCGCCAGTTTCATCTCGTCCTGGCCGACGATCGCCGAAAAGGGAAACGGGGCGCGCATCAGCCGCCGGCCCGGCGGGAGACGCGCGCGCCGGCGGGGCGGATCAGCTCTTCGGCGCGTAGGCGGCGCACCAGCCTTCCGGCGCGATGGTGCCGGCGACGATCTTGCAGGCGTTCGGCGCCTCGAAGTTGACGCACTTGCTGCACATCTGACCGTCCTTCGGCTTGTCCTGATACATGACGGCCGTCTTGGCGATCTTCTGGTCCTGCGCACGTGCCGTGGCCGCGACGCCGACGCCCGCCGCGACGACCGCTGCGCCCGCAGCGATGAAGGTGCGGCGCGAGGTCTTCTGGTCCATCCCGATTCTCTCCCTGTGACAGTCCGGACAGCCACGTATTTGGGCCGCCGGCAGTTTTGGCAACAGCCATGGCGGCGCAACGTCTCAGGCGCGGCGCGGGTTCAGCCGCACAACCGCGCGATTGAGCGCCGCGGCGAAGGTTACCCAGGCGAGATACGGCGCAAGTAACAGCGCCGCGAGGCCCGACAGCGGCGCCACGCCGATCACCATCGCCAGGATCGACAGCCACAATGCCACCACTTCCACCAAAGCCAAATCCGGGCGGCGGAGCCGGAAGAAGAACAGGCTCCAGCCGACATTCAGCACGCCGTTGACGACGTAGAGCACGACCACCCGCAAGTGGGCGGCGCCCTCCGGCGCCCCGTTCCACGCCAGGACGGCGGCCGCGGCCGCCAGCAGGAAGATCAAGGTCCAGGCCGGTCCGAACGCCCAGTCCGGCGGCTGCCACGACGGCTTGCGCAGCCGGCGGTACCACGGACCGATTTCTGTCAGCAGGCCGCCCGCGACCGCGACGACGACCGCCCACGCAACTGCCCCGGCCGGCACCTGCCAGCCGCCCGCGAGCAGTACGCTCATGCCGAGACAAGGCCGACCAGATGTGCGAGGTCCTTGAGGAAGATACGGACATGCGCGCCCGGACGGGCACGCACCAGACGCTTGTTCATATAGGCTTCCCAGGTCAGGCGCTGCACATCGGGGTCGCGGCACATCGTCACGAAGCGCTCGCGCCGCCGGTCCGACGAATACCAGAAGCGCTGCAACATCCCGAGTACCCAGAACACCATGCCGTTCGCCGCCATGAACCGCTTGCGCGCCGCGCGCAGCGCGCGGGCATCGTCGGTGGCGAGGAACGCGGCCACCGCGTCCGCGACCATCCGGCCGCACAGCATCGCGTAATAGATGCCCTCGCCCGAGGCGGGTGCCACCACGCCGGCGGCGTCGCCGGTCACGATCACGTCGCGCCCGTTGTCCCACCGCCGCAGCGGCCGCAGCGGGATCGGCGCGCCCTCGCGCCGCACCGTCTCCGCCCCCTCCAGCCCCGCCGCGTCGCGCAAGGCGCCGACCGCGCCGCGCAGGGAAAAGCCCTTGCGGGCCGAACCGGTGCCGACGCTCGTCGTGTCGCCGTGCGGAAACACCCAGCCGTAAAAGTCGGGCGACAGCGTGCCTCGGTAATAGACGTCGCAGCGCGCGCCGTCGAAGCCGGAGGCCGGCGCGGGGGAGCGTACGATTTCGTGATAGGCGAAGACGCACGGCACCTCGGCGGCGCGGGGCAATGCCTGTTTGGCGACCGCCGAGCGCGCGCCGTCCGCGCCCACCACCGCGCGGGCGCGCAGCCGCACCACCCCGCCATCGGCCATGCGGGCGACGACCACCGCCGCGCCGTCGGGATCGCGCTCGATCGCCTGGAACGTCCCGGTGCGGCGCGCAGCGCCGTCGATCGCCGCCCGCGCCCGCAGCCATTCGTCGAAATGCTCGCGGTCCACCATCCCGACGAAGCCACCGTCGATCGGCATGTCGGCCAGCCGGTCGGACGGCGAGATGATGCGGGCCGAGGTCACGCGCGCCACCACCAGCTCGTCGGGGATCGCGAAATCGCGCAGCAGCCGCGGCGGGACCGCCCCGCCGCACGGCTTGATGCGGCCGGCACGATCCAGCAGCAGCACCGCGTGCCCCGCCCGCGCGAGGTCATCCGCGGCCGTCGCCCCGGACGGTCCGCCCCCGATCACGACCACGTCATAATCGTATCGTGCCTGGTCAAGGCCCGCCTGCGCCACGTCGTTCATGCCGCTCACCGTGCCATTGGAATTGCTTGTGTGGAGGAAATCGCCTGGGCCGTCGCGGCGTCGTCGCCGCGCGCGGCAACCAGCGCCGCAAGACAGAACAGGGTCGCCTGGACGGCGAACACGGCCGCATAGGCCGCCGGCACGCTGCCCAACAGGACACGCCCGAGATCGGTCGCACCCGTGCCGCACAGGCCGCCGATGCCGAACGCGACCGCCTGCGCCCCGCCCCACAGCCCGATCCGCACGCCCTCGCGCGACGCCCGCCCCTGCTGGGCGAACTGCATCATCGAGGCGATGGCCGCGGCGGCGAACACGCCGTTGGCAAGGCCGAGGACAAAGAAGGCCGGCCGCAGCGGCCAGCCCGGTGCGGCGAAGGCGCCGGCCGACAGGACCAGCACCATCACCGCCGAAGCGAGGCAGCCGCCGACCGTCCAGCCGCGCAGCGTGCCGAGACGCCCCCCGCGAAACCCGCCCCGCCCGGCGCTGCCGGCGAGCGCGAGGAGCACCATGCCGACCAGCGCCCCGGAATGCTGCACGCCGGCAAGCGCGGTGGAGCCGCCGGGCGGCAGGTGGAACACCGCCCCCGCGAACGGTTCCAGCACGAGTTCCTGCGCGCTGTAGGCCAGCATGGAGGCGAAGACGAAGATCGTGAACCGGCGCGACCGGTCCTCCGCCCAGACCTGACGCAGCGCCGTGACGAAGGGCACGGCCGGCGCGGGCACGGGCGCGGCTGTCGGGGCCAAGGCCGGGTTCGAACGGGGCGACGCCCGCCGTTCGACGCCCCATACGCCAAGCAAGGTCAGCAGCACCGCCGCCCCGGCCACCTCGGCCGTCACGCCCACGAGGCGCGCGGGGGAATACGGCTGAAGCAGATGGCCGGCCACCGTCGCGGTGACGGCAAATCCCGCCATCATCATCACCCAGACGATCGTCGCCGCCGCCGGCCGGCGGGGCGCGTCGACCACCGCCGCGAGCAGCACCAGAAGCGACGTGCCCGCCGCGCCGACGCCGACGCCGATCGCGGCATAGGCCAGCACCGCGAGCGCGATAGCCGGGCCCGGCGCCGTGCCCATCCACGCGACTGCACCCGCCGCCGTCACCCCGCCCGCGGCCAGCAGCGCCATGCCGCCGAGGATCCACGGCGTCCGGCGGCCGCCATGATCGGACCCGTGGCCGAGGCGCGGTCGCAGCACCTGGATCATGTAATGCAGCGCCACCAGCGCGCCCGGCAGCAGGGCGGGCATCGCCAGTTCGACGACCATCACCCGGTTCATCGTGGACGTGGCGAGGACCACGACGGCCCCGATCGACGCCTGCACCAGCCCGAGGCGCGCGATGATCACCCACCCGGCCCCGCGACCCGACACGCCCGGCGAGGCGGTCACGGCGCGGGCCACGGCGCCGTGCCCGCCAGGGCGATCGCGCTCGCGAGCATCCCGAGGACATACAATAAGGTACCGGTCCCGTTGTACCACGGCGCCTGTCCGCGCGGGTCGCGCAGGAAGCGCGGCATCAGCGCGATCTGCGCGAACACCAGCAGCGCGACGACGTCCGCCTCGATCCAGGCGCCCCAAAGATAAAGCAGCCCCGCCACCACTACCTGCGGCGCGACCATGACGACGCAGGCGAGCCGGCTCGCCGCCCGCACCCCTAGATGCACCGGCAGCGACCGCACGCCGGTCCGGCGATCACCCTCGATCGACTTGAAATCATTCAGCGTCATGATGCCGTGGGCGCCGGTGCTGTAGAGCGCGGCCACCAGGAAGACGCGCCAGGACGGCACCAGGCCCGAGGCGACCGCGGCACCGGTGATCCACGGCAGCCCCTCGTAGCAGGCGCCGCACACCGCGTTGCCGAGCCAGCCATTCTGCTTCAGCCGCAGCGGCGGCGCGCTGTAGGCCCAGGCCAGCACGAGGCCGACGACGCCGGCCGCGAAACCGACCGGCCCCAGCACCGTCGCCACCAGCAGCGACAGGCCGGTTGCCACGATCGCGATGATAAGCCCCCAGGAGCCGGGCAGCCGACCGGAGGGGATCGGCCGGTCAGGCTCGTTGATCGCGTCGACATGCCGGTCGAACCAGTCGTTGATCGCCTGGCTCGTGCCGCAGACGAGCGGGCCGGCCAGCACCACCCCGGCCACCACCACCGGCCAGCGCGCGCCCGGCGCGTGCCCGGACGAGACGACACCGCAGGCAAAGGCCCACATCGGCGCGAACCAGGTGATCGGGTGCATGAACTCCAGCACCACGGCCGGCGACCGCATCGACAGACGAAGCGCCTGCGCCATCTCAGCCCTCTCCTTCGGTCGCAAGGTCGCCGAGGCCGTAGCGCCGCAGCTTCACGTACAGCGACTGCCGGCTCAGCCCGAGCATCTCGGCCGCCGAGGCGCGGTTGTCGTCGGTCAGCTTCAGCGCCGCCTCGATATACATGCGCTCGATCATGTCGGTGCTCTCGCGCACCAGGTCCTTCAGCGACACGCGGCCGATCAGCTCCGTCAGCTGTTCGACGGAGCGGGGAAGGGATGTCGCGCGGCTCTCCACCGACAGGCGGTGCCCGACATTGCGGACCGCGAAGCCGAGCGACGGACGCCCGTCATCGGGGATCGCCGTCGCCGAGACCTCCACGTCGATCGTGCCGCCGTACTCGGCCCGCAGCGTGGTGGCGAACAGCCTTATCGTGCCGCGCTGACGCAGATTGGCGGTCAGCACGTCGAGATCGACGCCCGGCCGGCCGATCCAGCGGTCGAGACTCTCGCCGCGCGCCCGCTCCTCGGACGGCAGCTGGATCATCTCCAGGAACGCCTGATTGGCGGTGATGACCCGGCCGTCGGTCTCGGTCACGACGAAGCCGTCGGGCGCGAGTTCGGCGAGCTTCAGCAGCTTCGCCTTGGTCTCCGGCAGCCGGGTCGCGGCCGCCGCCCCGTCCTGCGCCACTAGGCGCACAAGGAAAAAGGACGCCGACTCCTCGCGCAGCAGCGTGGCCGAGACGGCGATCTCGCGCGTGCCGCCCTCGTCGGTGGCGAGGGCCAGTCGCGCGTGCACGTCGTCGGCCCGCCCGGCGGCCCGCACCGCGGCGAGCAGCGTCTGCATCGCCTGCACGCTGTCGGGCGTGAAGAGGGAGGTGAACACCGTGCCGATCAGCCGCCGCCCCACCTCGCCGCACAGCGCGCTCGCGGTCGGGTTGGCCGCCAGCACCTTCTGCGTCAGCCCGTCGAGGATGAGCACCGCCTCCGACGACATCTGGAACAGCACCCGGTAGCGGGTCTCGGCATGCCGCATGCGGGCATAGTCGCGCTCCATCGACTGCTGCGCGTCGACCAGCCGCTGCTGCAGCTCCGACATCGCGCGCAGGTCGCGGCCGAAGGCGACGAGGCGTCCGTCGCTGCCGACCTGTACCGCCGAATAGAGGATCGGGACGTCGATCCCCCGCACCGAGGGGTGATTGAGATGCCGCCAGCGGGGACTGCCGCCATGCGTCGCATCGCGCAGCAGCGCCTCGACCTTGGGACGGCTCTCGACCGTGACGGTCGCCGCCCAGGGACGGCCGACCCAGGCGGACTCGATCGACAGATCGGCCAGCAGTTCGTCGTTATGCACGGCATAATCGCGGATCACGCCGGACGGATCGAGAACGAGGGCGATATCGGCCGCGGCGGCCACCAGCGATGCCACGGCTTCGGCATCGACGTTGCCCAGTTCGGTCCGTGGGGCCCTGAAAGCCTTCACGAGCGAATCCACCCTTCCCACCAGCCGCGTTCCCGCGGACCGCATGCCGGGCGTGTTCGACCGTGCCGACAGCGCCCCCGTATCAGCCTGCCATCCCGAGCAGGGTGACGAGGCGCGCCGCCTGCCGTGTGGCATGCCGGGCATCCGTCGCCGTCGCATCCGCGCCGACCAGCCGCGCCAATTCGGGGCGATCCAGCAGCAGCGGTCCGCCGAGCAGCACGCCGAGGGTCGGGTTGCGCGACGCCTCCCGCACCTGCCGGACGCAATTGCCAATCGCCTCGAGCTTCACCTCGCCGCCGACCGACAGGCCGACCACGGAAAACCACTGGCGCCGCACGAGGTCGGCCAGTTCCGCCGCCGTCGCCTGCATCCCGGCCTCGACCTGCCAGCCGTCGCGCCGGAAAAACTCCGCGACCATGCCGAGGCCGAACGTGTGCTGTTCGCCGGGGGCGGGCGCCAGCAGGATGCGCCAGCCGTTCTGCGGCTGTTTTTCCTCGGCCTGAAAGGCGTGGCTGAAGGCATGCAGTACCTGGTGCAGGCACCACAGCCCCATCGTCACTTGCGTGAAGTCGCACAGATCCTCGCACCACATGTCGCCGAGGCGGCGTGCCGTCGGCGCGAGCAGGTCGAGATACAGCGTCTCAAGAGTGACGCCGCGGTTCCACAGTGTCTCGACGAACGAAACCACATAGGCGGGTTCGTGGGCGATCACCAGCCCGGCCAGGTGCTCGACATCCACCTCGGACGGACACCAGCCTCCGTGTTGCGAGGGGGGCCGGGCCGACTGCCCGACTTGGCCGGCAAGAACGAGACGGGGGATGATCGCGCGCTCCACGGTTCGGCTCAGGAGTTCAAGACGCCGGGCGGGCGGGTCGGTGGCGCCATCGCCGGCGGTCTGATCATCGGCATCGCGCCGCGGCAGACGCCGCGGGTCCTGTAGGGCGCCGTCGCCGAACGGACCTGCCGACGCGACGTCGGCCCACTGGTCCTCCCAGCGCTCATGCCATTGGTGACTGTCACCTGCGTTCTGCCCCGACGGATTCATTGCCTTGTCCCCCCAAATACCAAGCCGACAGCCTTCGACTGTCAAGTCTTCTGTACGTCCGGTTCGCTTGACACTCACTTCGATGCCGGCTTAGCCTCGTCTCGTGAGCAGTTGGTCGATCAGTTTCGGCCGCCGGTCTCGGATCGCCAGACAGGATGCAGACTGCGGCGGGACTGACGCAATCGAAAGCGCGCCGCGGGTTAACGATAACCGATGATCGTAGGGGGAGGGTGTCAAGCTGTGTTTACGTTTCGCCCGCTTGATCGCCTGATGTTGACGGTCGATGCCTGCCCATGGGGCAGCAGCGCCGGACGGAGCACCGTCCTGGCGCGTCAGCACGCGGCGGCAGCGATTTACACTGCCGATGAACGACGGCGCCGCGACGCCTCACCCTGGACCATGGTGCAGGGGATCCTGGCGCCGGTGCAGTTCACGATTTTCCTGGTCAGCCTCGTCCTGGTGCTGCGCTACCTGGCGACGGGCGAGGGGCTCGCGGTCGCCACCGCGTCGATCGTGGTCAAGACGCTGGCGCTCTACACGATCATGATCACCGGCTCGATCTGGGAAAAGCGGGTCTTCGGCCGCTACCTGTTCGCGCCCGCCTTCTTCTGGGAGGACGTGTTCAGCATCCTCGTGCTGCTGCTGCACACCCTCTATCTCTTCAGCCTCGTGACCGGCGCGCTCGGCGTGCATGACCAGCTTCTGCTCGCGCTGGCCGCCTATGCCGCTTACGTCGTCAACGCCGCGCAATTCCTGCTGAAGCTGCGCGCGGCGCGGCTGGCCGGCCCGCAATGGGTCGGCGGGTGCGAGTTGCCGACATGACCGACGGTGCCGCGGCCCTCACCGCGGCGCCGCCACGCGTCGCGCCCGCCGGTGACGACCGCCCCATCCTGCGCGAGCGGGGCCAGCGCGAGGTGTTCTGCGGTCTGACCGGCATCGTCTGGCTGCACCGCAAGATTCAGGACGCCTTCTTCCTCGTCGTCGGCAGCCGCACTTGCGCGCATCTGATCCAGTCCGCCGCCGGCGTGATGATCTTCGCCGAACCCCGCTTCGCCACCGCCATCATCGACGAACGCGACCTCGCCGGGCTCGCGGACGCGAACGACGAGCTCGACGCGGTGGTCGGCCGGCTGCTGGAGCGGCGCCCCGACATAAGGCTGCTGTTCCTGGTCGGCTCCTGCCCGTCGGAGGTCATCAAGCTCGACCTGTCGCGCGCCGCCTCGCGCCTGTCGCGCGTCCACGCACCGGCCGTTCGTGTCCTTAACTACTCGGGTAGCGGCATCGAGACGACGTTCACGCAGGGCGAGGATGCCTGCCTCGCCGCCCTCGTGCCCGACATGCCTGTCGCCGATACGGATGCGCCGCCCGCGCTGCTGGTCGTGGGCGCGCTCGCGGATGTGGTGGAGGATCAGTTCACGCGCCTGTTCGCCGCCATGGGGATCGGACGGGTCGATTTCCTGCCGCCGCGCCGCGCCGGCGACCTGCCGCCGGTCGGGCCGGGCACGCGGATGCTGCTCGCGCAGCCGTTCCTGGCCGACACCGCGCGGCTGCTCGAG
>NZ_BANB01000263.1 GCF_000964365.1 Acidisphaera rubrifaciens HS-AP3
GCGCGCCCGCGCGGGTGCCGGCGACACGCTGCGCATCGGCATCCTCACCGACCTGTCCGGCTCCTATCGCGACCTGACGGGACCGCTCGGAATCACCTGCGCGCAGCTCGCGGTGCAGGATTCCGGCGTCGCCGCCCACGGCATCAACGTCGAGATCCTCAGCGCCGACCATCAGAACAAGGCCGATATCGGCGCGACCATCGCGCGGAAATGGTACGACCGCGACGGCGTGGACGGCATCTTCGAGGGCGGCAGCTCCGCCGTTGCCCTCGCGGTCTCGTCGGTCGCGGCGGAGAAGAACAAGGTCTATGTCAACGCCGGCGCCGCCACCACGCTGCTGACCGGCGCGAAGTGCAACGCCAACACGATCCACTGGGAATACGACACGTACATGCTGTGCAAGTCGACCTGCACCTCCATGGTGCGGTCGGGCGGCAAGTCGTGGTATTTCATTGCCGCCGACTACGCCTTCGGCCACGCGCTGGTGCAGGACGGCAGCGCCTTCGTCAAGGCGGCCGGCGGATCGGTCCTCGGCGCGACGTTCTACCCGTTTCCCGGCACCAGCGACTTCTCCTCGCTGCTGCTGCAGGCGCAGGCCTCGGGCGCCGACGTGATCGGCTTCGCCAACGCGGGCTCCGACCTCATCAACTGCATCAAGCAGTCGCACGAATTCGGGCTGAAGCAGCGCGTCGGCGCGCTGCTGATGTTCATCACCGACGTGCACGCCCTCGGCCTGCAGACGGCGCAGGGGATCGACTACACCGACAGTTTCTACTGGGACATGAACGACCGCACGCGCGCCTTCTCGCGCCGGCTGGAGAAGCTGGCGCCGGGCAAGCGCGCCACGATGATCAACGCCGGCACCTATTCGAGCCTGCTGCACTACCTGCGCACGGCGCAGGACATGGGCGTCGCCGCCGCCCGCCGCGACGGCGCCGCGACCATCGCCGCGATGAAGCACCGGCCGGTGGACGACGACTGCTTCGGCCCGACGACGATCCGCGCCGACGGGCGGATGCTGTGCCCGTCCTTCCTGTGGCAGGTGAAGAAGCCCGCGGACAGCCACGGCCCGTGGGATTACTGCAAGCTGATCGCCACCACGCCGGCCGATCAGTCGTTCCGGCCGGAAGGCGAGGACGGCTGCAAGCTCGGCAAGCCGGCCTGACGGCGCCGCACAGAAGAAACAGACGGGGCAGAAACGCATGACGATTTCCCGACGCACAGTCCTCGGCGGCGCCACCGCCGCCATGGCCGCGGGCGCCGCCGCGACGCTGCCCGCGCGCCGCGCCCGCGCGGCCGACATGCCGACGATCCGGCTCGGCGTGCTCAACGACATGTCCGGCCCCTATCGCGACGTGACCGGCCCGGTCTCCGTCGCCTGCGCCAAGCTCGCCGTCGCCGAGTTCAAGGCGCAGGGCTTCAAGGTCGAGGTTTTGTCGGGCGACCACCAGAACAAGCCCGATGTCGGCGCGTCGATCGCCCGGCAATGGTTCGACCGCGACGGCGTCGATGTCATCATGGACGTGCCGACCTCGTCGGTGGCGCTCGCCGTCGCCTCGGTCGTCGCCGAGAAGAACAAGGCCTATGTCAACGCCGGCGCCGGGACGCCCGATCTCACCGGCAAGCTGTGCAACCCGAACACCGTCCACTGGACCTATGACACCTACATGCTCGCCCGCTCGACGGGCGGCGCGACGGTGAAGGCCGGCGGCGACACGTGGTTCTTCATCACCGCCAACTACGTCTTCGGCCAGCAGC
>NZ_BANB01000262.1 GCF_000964365.1 Acidisphaera rubrifaciens HS-AP3
CATGTCGAGCCGCCACGCATGCGGCGCCCCGGCGGCGATCCGCGCCGCCCGCGTCGCGGGCGACAGGTCACGGCAGGTGCCGGGATAGACCGTGCCGCCGTCCGGCGCCGCGTGCGGGGCGGACTGCGCCTGCGCGATGTCGGCACGCGAGCAGAAGCAGGGATAAAGCAGGCCGCGCCGTTCCAGGCGCGCGAGCGCGGCGCGGTAGTCCGTCATGTGGGCCGACTGCACCCGCACGGGGCCGTCCCAGACCAGCCCCAGCCAGCGCAGATCCTCCAGGATCGCGGCGGCGTATGCGGGGCGGCAGCGCGCCGGATCGATGTCCTCCAGCCGCAGCAGGAACCGCCCGCCGGCCCGCCGGGCCGCGCGCTCGGCCACCAGCGCCGCGTGGATGTGGCCGATATGGAGATAGCCGGTCGGGCTCGGCGCGAAGCGGGTGACGGTGGACGGCATGACGGGCAGACTAGGCCGATGCAGACCAAACTCGATGGCCCGCGCCTCGGCGCGCAGCCGGGGCCGGCCCGGCATCTCGTCGTCATCTGCCACGGCGTCGGCGCGAGCGGCGACGACCTGATCGGCCTCGCCCATGCCTGGGCACCGGTGCTGCCGGCGGTCGCCTTCGCCGCCCCGGATGCGCCCTTCGCCTATGACGCGGCGCCGACGGGGCGGCAATGGTGGAGCCTGGCCGACCGGGCGCCGGCGAAGATGGAGGCGGGGGTGCGCGCGGCCGCGCCGTATCTCGACGCCTTCATCGCGGCGGAACTGGAACGCCTCGGCCTGCCGCCGGACGCCTATGCGCTGGCGGGCTTCAGCCAGGGCGCCATGACGGTGCTGTTCACGGGGCCGCGCCGCCTGCCGCCGCCGCGGGCGATCCTGGCCTATGCGGGCGCGCTGATCGCGCCCGACACGCTGGCCGCCGAGGCTCGCAACCACGCGCCCGTGCTGATCGTGCACGGCGAGGCGGACGACGTGGTGCCGCCCGCCCGCTCGCACGAGGCGGAAGCGCGGCTGCGTGAAGCGGGCTTTCCGGTGGAGGCGCATTACATTCCGGATCTCGATCATTCGCTCGACCCGACCGCCGTCACGCTGGGTGCTGCGTTCCTGCGGGCGGCGCTCGGCGGCTGACGCGGGGCGCATGACAGCGCCGTGAAAGCGGCGGCCCGCGGCTTGCGACGTCGCGCCGCGTCTGCGATAACGCCCAGAGGCTTACGGCAGCGCACAACATCTGGCGGCTTCCGGGCTCTTGGACCCCCAGATGAGGGATCGCCGCAGGGCGGTCGCTTCTGGCTGCACGGGACAGGAGCAGTACTTGCCTGACGGCGGTCAGCACTTTCCGGCACTCGTCCTGAACGCGGATTTCCGGCCCCTGTCGTATTTTCCGCTGTCGCTGTGGTCCTGGCAGGACGCCGTGAAGGCCGTCTTCCTCGACCGCGTCTCCGTCCTGTCCGAATACGAGACCGAGGTGCGCTCGCCCAGCATGTCGATGCGCCTGCCGAGCGTGATCGCGCTGAAGGACTACATCCCCGCCGCGCGCCGCCCCGCCTTCACCCGGTTCAACGTGTTTCTGCGCGACGGCTTCGCCTGCCAGTATTGCGGCGAGCGGTTCCCGACGCCGGATCTGACTTTCGATCACGTCATCCCGCGCAGCCGGGGCGGCCGCACGACGTGGGAAAACGTCGTCACCGCCTGCGGCTGCTGCAACCTGCGCAAGGGCTCGTGCCTGCCGCGCGAATGCCACATGCACCCGCGCGTCAGCCCCCGCCAGCCGACCACGTGGGAACTGCAGGACCAGGGCCGCGCCTTCCCGCCCAACTATCTGCACGAAAGCTGGCGGGATTACCTCTACTGGGACAGCGAACTGGAAAGCTGAGACGGCGGCGCATCGCCGTCGCCGCGCCGGCGGCCCCATCCGCCCCGCGCCGCGCGCATGAAACGCGTCCAGCGCCACGAACGCGACGACTTCAGGCGCGCGAGTTCTTCCGCAAGCGCCTTGATCTGTTGGCTTTGTCGATCAAGCTCCGCGCGCAACGCCGCTTCCCGAGACGCGAGATTGTCGCGCTCTGCCTCCGCCTGCGCCGTTGCAGCGGCGGCCGCGTCGAGGCGGGCTACCAGCGTATCCCACAAGGTGGCGCCATCCGGGCCGGCGCCGTCGCCCCTCGTCACGAGTTGCCTCGCCTCCAGCCTGTCCAACACCGCGCGGAACGACCCGCCGAGACCGCCAGGCGTGCCTTCGGGCGGCCGACGCAGCACCGCCAGCATCTCCAGATCGTTCACCGGCGTCGGCTGAAACCGCACCAGCTCGAATGGCATCAGATCAAGGTCCGCCAGCGCGGCGCACAAACCGGGGAACGTGGCGACCGTGAAGACCCAGCAATGCGAGTCGTGATAGGCGCCGTCCAACGCCGTTCGGCAGAGCGCCAGAACGCCGTGCGGTCCGTTGCGGCGACGCAGACGTGCCGGCTCCAGCGTGCCGGCCCATGCCGCGGCCACGTCCACCTCGACGAGGTTGGCGAAGTGATCGAAGACCTGCCCGGGAGTCGGGCGGCGCACACCGCGGACATAGGACTCGATGACATCCGCGAGGCGCGAGGTCTGGCGTAGCAGATCGAAGGTGTAGCGCTTGTCCGGCACCACCAGCATCAATTCTCCGCCCGGACGCAGCACCTCCGCCACCTCGTGCAGCCAGCCGACCAGGTCGGGCACGTGCTCGATGACATGCGCGGCGATCGCGTAGTTGAAGGGGGCACGGCCGGCGAGACATTCCGCCAGGGATTGTTCGCCCCACACGGCATCCACCGACACGATGCGGTCGATATCGACGTTCGGGTCGCCGCGATACTTCTCGCGCAACGCCTCGGTCGGGGCATGATCCACATACGTCACGGCCGCAAGCGAGGGGGGTATCACCGGCCTGTTGAGCGCCCCGATCTCCAAGCCCCGCGCGGCCGCGAGATCGATGTCGCCCAGCAGGAAGCGCGCACGCGCCGACAGCTCCGGTGGATGCGTTGCCCGCACGTGGACCCCTCCCAAACCGTTAGTGCCCACCCCTGGGCCGGCCGCTACGACGGTCTGTCACACCCTCTCGCTCAACGCGATCGCGACGCGGCAGCCGGTGCGGATGAGGCCGTAGAGCAGGCGATAGCCGGGCGTCTGTTCCGCCTCGTGCGCGAGGCCGATGTCGCGGTGTTCGAGTTCTTCCTCGCGGAACGTCTCGATGATGCCGCGCAGGTCCGCCTCGTCCTCGCCCAGCTCGGCGGCCTGGGCGGCGTAGTGTTCGTCGATCGCCTCCTCCACCGCGACGGTGCAGGCCATGGCCGCCCGCTCGCCGAGCCGGGCGGTGACCGCGCCGAGGGCGAAGCCGGCGACGTGCCAGAACGGCAGCAGCGCGGTCGGCCGCACCCGGCGGCGGGTGATCAGCTCCTCGAACTTCGCCCGGTGCACCTCCTCCTGCGCCAGCATGTGGCGGAGGATGTCGCCCTTCGGCCCCTGCCCCAGCACGGCGAGCTGCCCGGCATAGATGCGGGTCGCACCATATTCGCCGGCGTGATCGACGCGGATCATCCGGGCCAGGCGCTCCGCGCGATCGGCCGCGTCCGGCATCGCCTGCCAGATGGGCGCGTGAGGGACGGGCGCGGCGGGCGTCACCGCCGGCAGTCCGGCCGCGGGCGGCGATGCGGTCGTCTCGGTGTGCTCGGTCATGCGTATCCCTTGCCTCCGATGCGCCGGCGGGGGATCGGGCGCGTCACCGCCGCCAGCAGGAACAGCGAAAACGCCAGCGCGTACAGCAGGTCGAGGGCCGCCAGCGACAGCGGCACCGGCCCCAGCACATAGACCGGGGTGTCGCAGGGCATCTCCGGGCGCAGCGGCATCGCCGCGAGGCGGTCCGCGATGCTCCCCGACAGATGCGGCGCCGCGCATTCCGGCAGCGGACTCGGCCACCAGCCCTGCTCCACGCCGACATGGACCGCGCCGAGCATCACGCCGCCCAGCATGGCGGCGAAGGCGAGCACCAGCACCGCCCGCGCCGCGCGCCCCGGCAGCACGAAGGCGATCAGCCCGAGGGCGAGCACGATCCGATACGGCCAGCGCTCCAGCAGGCAGAGCGGGCAGGGCACCAGGTGGCCCCACCACTCGGCGGAGAAGGCGGCGGCGAGGGCGGCGAGGGCGCCGAGCACGGTCAGCAGGGCGGCGCTTCGTATGGGCGTCATGCCGGGCAGATGCGCTTGCCGCGGCGGTCGCGCAAGGCGCCGGCCGCGGTAGGATCGCACCCGGTCAGGCGGGGGAGCCGATTGGCATGAACACGCTCTGGGGACGCGCGACGTCCAGCAACGTGATGAAGGTGCTGTGGCTCGCCGACGAACTCGCCATTCCCTACACGCTGCGCGAGGTCGGCGGCCCTTATGGCGGGACCGACACGCCCGAATATCGCGCGATGAACCCGACCGGCCTCGTGCCGACCTGGCAGGAGAGCAACTGGTCGCTGTGGGAGAGCAACGCGATCCTGCGCCACCTCGCGGCCACGCATGCCGGCGGCACGCCGTTCTGGCCGCCCGACGCGCGCCGCCGCGCGGAGATCGACCGCTGGATGGACGCGCAGCAGACGCTGCTGACGCCGGCGCAGAACGTCGTCTTCCTCGGCCTGGTGCGCACCGCGCCGGAGGCGCGCGACATGGCGGCGATCCGCGCCGCGACGGCGCGGGCCGACGCGGCATGGCGGATCCTCGATGCGCAGATCGCCCGCAGCGGCGCCTATGTCACCGGCGCCGCCCTCAGCCTCGCGGATATCTGCTGGGGCGTGCACGTCCACCGCTGGTTCAACATGGACGTGGACCGGAGCGAGTCGCCCGCCCTGCGCCGCTGGTACGAGCGTCTGCTGGCGCTGCCGGCCTATGCCCGGCACTGCGCCCGCCCCCTCGTCTAGGTCCCGGCCGGCGGGCGCCCCGGCGCCGCCTTATCCGACCACGACATCGATCGGGGCGGGCGCGTCGCGGACCGACAGCGGCGTCATCCCGGCGGCGTCGCCGTCCGCCTGCACACAGACCGGCAGATTGCCCAGCACGTCGATGCTGCGCGCGCGGACATGGCGCACCCACGGCGCGCGCGACAGCAGGCCGAGCGGCAGAGCGGCGCCGGACAGCAGCGCGGGCAGCGCGCCGGGGCGGTCGAACAACGCCACCGAAAACCCGGCCTCGGACGGGCACGCGTCGGGGGCCAGAAGATAGGGGCCGGCATAGAGCCGCCCCTTGCTGATGATGGCGCTCGCGGCCGTCGTCTCCGTCCCGTCGATGCGCAGGGTGAGCGGGTCGAAGCGGTAGCGCAGGAGTTCGCGCAGCGTCTGCATGACATAGGCGCCACGACCGCAGCGGCGCTTCAGCGCCGAGGGCAGCCGGTGGACGACCTGCGCGTCGAAGCCGATGCCGAGCATCTGGACGAACAGGTGCTGGCGTCCCTCGCCGATGACGAGGCCGGGCCATAGCGGGCGGGTCCGGCCGAAGGCGAGCGCCGCGGCGACCGCGCGCGGCGCGAAGGAGAGTTGCAGCTCCTGCGCCAGCACGTTCGCCGTGCCGAGCGGGATGATGCCGAGCCGTGCCTCGGCGCCGATCAGCCCGTTCGCGACCTCGGCGATGGTGCCGTCGCCGCCGGCGGCGACGACGAGCCGCGCCCCCGCCCGCGACGCCTCGCGGGCCAGCGCCTCCGCGTGACCGGGCCGCAGCGTCTCCACCAGATCGAGCCGCACGCCGTTGGCGACGAGCACGTCGAGCACGCGCCACAGCAGCGCCGCGCGGCGGCGCCCGGCCGTCGGATTGAACACCACGACCATCGACGAGCGGAGCGCGGCGGCGCGGTGCAACACGGCGGACTCGCCTCCAGCGGGAGAAACGTCACCGATGACACGGCCACGTGTCAGCACGATGAAGGTTCCGCGTCGACGCGATGACGATGCCGACGCGATCGGACGCGCGCGGGCGGTCATGCAAACTTCACTTCGACGGCGCGGCGCAACGTCCTAAGTGGCGCGCGCGGATGAAGGATGCGTCATGAACGCCATCGCTCCACTGAATCTCCCGACCCGCAGCGCGCAGGCGGGCGACCGCTACCGCAGCATCTTCATCTCCGACCTGCATCTGGGAACCCGTGGCTGCCGCAGCGACTTCCTCGTTGATTTCCTGCGCAACAACGGCTGCGAGCACCTGTATCTGGTCGGCGACGTGATCGACGGCTGGCGGCTGCGCAAGTCCTGGTACTGGGACGCGACGCATGACGAGGTGCTGCGGCTCATTCTCGCGCATGCGCGGGCGGGCACCGAGGTGACGTATATCCCCGGCAATCACGACGAGATGTTCCGCGCCTGGCTGCCGCTCGGCCTGGAGATCGCGGGCGTGCGGCTGCGGCAGGACGCGACGCATGTCACCGCCGACGGTCGGCGGCTATTGGTGATGCACGGCGACGAGTTCGACAGCGTCGTCCGCTACGCGCGCTTCCTCGCGCTGCTGGGCGACTGGGCCTATACGGCGGCGCTGGTCGCCAACCGCTGGTTCAACGCCGCGCGCCGCCGGCTCGGCTATCCCTACTGGTCGCTGTCGGCGTGGCTGAAGCGGCAGGTCAAGGAGGCGGTGAAGGCGATCGACCGGTTCGAAAGCGCCGTCGCGCACGAGGCGGAACGGCGCGGCTACGACGGGGTGGTGTGCGGCCACATCCACCACGCGGAGATGCGCAAGGTCGGCCGGGTGATGTACATCAACGACGGCGACTGGGTGGAAAGCTGCACCGCGCTGGTCGAGCATCACGACGGACGGCTCGAGCTGATCGACTGGGCGGCGCGCGCCGGCCTCAGTTTCCACACGTCGCGCGGCGCCGCGATCGCCGCCGCCGCCGCCCGGACATCCGGCCCCGCCGTCGCCCCGCCCGTGCCGGCGCGTGCCGGCGCGCTGCAAAGCGTCTGAGGCCCGTCCTGCTCGACGCAGTCCCGGCCGGCGGACGCCGGCGCATCCTGATCGTGTCCGATGCCTGGACGCCGCAGGTCAACGGCGTGGTGCGCACCCTCGCCACCGTCGCGACCGAACTGGCCGCGATGGGTCACGCGGTCGAGGTCATCGGACCCGACCGGTTCCGCACCATCCCCTGCCCCACCTATCCCGAAATCCGCCTCGCGCTCGCGCCCGGGCGGCGGCTGGCGCGGATGATCGCGGCCTTCGCGCCCGATCACCTGCACATCGCGACGGAAGGACCGCTCGGCCTCGCCGCGCGCGCCTGGGCGCGGCGGCGGCGGGCGCATTTCACGACCAGCTTCCACACACGCTTCGCCGAATATCTGGCCGCGCGCACGCGGCTGCCGGCCGGGCTGTTCTATCCGCCGCTGCGCCGCTTCCATGCCGCCGCCGACGCGACCCTGGTGGCGACGCCGTCGCTGATGGACGATCTCGCCGCGCGCGGCTTCGCCCGGCTCGCGCCGTGGACGCGCGGTGTCGATCTGGACGCCTTCCGGCCCGGCGGCGCGGACATGTGGGCCGGACTGCCGCGCCCGGTGTTCGCCTATGTCGGGCGCGTCGCGGTGGAGAAGAACATCGCGGCCTTCCTTCGTCTCGATCTGCCGGGATCGAAGGTCGTGGTCGGCGGCGGGCCGCAGCTCGCCGCGCTGCGCGCCGCCTATCCCGGCGCCGTCTATACCGGGCCACGCTTCGGGACGGATCTCGCCGCCTCCTATGCGTCGGCCGACGTGCTGGTCTTCCCGAGCCGGACCGACACGTTCGGCTTGGTGCTGCTGGAAAGCCTCGCCTGCGGCACGCCCTTCGCCGCCTATGACGTCACCGGGCCGAAGGACATCCTGGCCACCGCGCCGGAGCCCGTGGGGGCGGTGGGTGACGACCTGCGCGCGGCCGCCCTGCGCGCGCTGACGATCCGCCGGGAGGCCTGCCGCGCACATGCGGAGCGATACGAGTGGCGTGCCTGCGCGCTGCGCTTCGTGGAGGCGCTGGTGCCCCTCGACGGCTTGCCGGCGGACGCGGCGGCGCCCATCTCGGCGGCGTGAGCACCGAGACACCGCCCGCCTCGCGCCGACCTGCCGGCCCTGCAAGCCCGTCCCCGGCCTCTCCCGCGACGCAGCCGGCGACGACGGGCACGGCC
>NZ_BANB01000261.1 GCF_000964365.1 Acidisphaera rubrifaciens HS-AP3
GATCTCGCCGCTGGCGCGCGCGCGGCCGCCGCGGCGCCGCGCATCGGCATCGAGGCGATCACGCCCAGCGTCGATGCCGGCCGCTTCCCCGCCCGCCGCGTGGTGGGCGAAACCGTCACGATCGAGACGGACATCATCTTCGACGGCCACGACCAGTACGCCGCCGCGCTGCTGTGGCAGGCGCCGGGCGACACGACGTGGCACGAGGTGCGTATGCGCCCGCTCGGCAACGATCGCTGGCAGGCGGATTTGCCGCTCGCCGCCCTCGGGCGGCATGCGTACACGATCGAGGCATGGCGCGACGGCTTCGCCACCTGGGCCGACGAGGTCGCCAAGAAGTCCGCGGCCGGCGTCGATACCCATGTCGAACTGATCGAGGGGCGGCACCTGGTCGAGACGCACGCGGCGCATGCGGCGGGCGCGGATCGGGCGGCGCTGGAGGCGTTGCGCGCCCGGCTCGTCGATATGGACGACGACGCGCAGCGCGCCCTGCTGCTCGATCCGGCGACGGCGGCGCTGATGGCGCGGGCGGACCCGCGCCCGCACCGCGTGCGCCACCAACCCGCGCTGTGCATCGTCGCCGAGCGGCCGGGGGCGGCGTTCGCCTCGTGGTACGAGATCTTCCCGCGCTCGATGAGCGACGATCCGGCCCGGCACGGAACGTTCGACGACGTCATCCGCCACCTCCCACGGGTGCGCGACATGGGCTTCGACGTGCTGTATTTCCCGCCGATCCATCCGATCGGCCGCACCAACCGCAAGGGGCGCAACAACAGCCTGCGCGCCGGCCCCGACGACGTGGGCAGCCCCTATGCGATCGGCGGCGCCGAGGGCGGGCACGACGCGCTGCACCCCGCCCTCGGCACGCTCGACGATTTCCGCCGGCTGGTCGACGCGGCGGCCGGGCACGGGCTGGAACTGGCGATCGACTTCGCGATCCAGTGCTCGCCCGACCATCCGTGGCTCGCCGCCCACCGCGACTGGTTCGCCTGGCGGCCGGACGGGTCGATCAAGTACGCGGAGAATCCGCCCAAGAAATACGAGGACATCGTCAACGTCGATTTCTATGCCGACGGGGCGAAGCCCGCGCTGTGGGTCGCGCTGTGCGAGGTGGTGCTGTTCTGGTGCGAACAGGGCGTCCGGCTGTTCCGCGTCGACAATCCGCACACCAAGCCGCTGCCGTTCTGGGAGTGGATGATCGGCGCGGTGCAGGCCCGCTTCCCCGACGCGGTGTTCCTCGCGGAGGCGTTCACCCGGCCGAAGGTGATGTACCGGCTCGCGAAGTCGGGCTTCGGCCAGTCGTACACCTACTTCACGTGGCGCAACACGAAGCGGGAGCTGACCGAGTATCTGACGGAGCTGACGACGACGGCGCCGCGCGACTTCTTCCGCCCGCATTTCTTCGTCAACACGCCCGACATCAACCCGCCCTTCCTGCAGACCGGCGGACGGCCCGCGCACCTGATCCGCGCGGCGCTGGCCGCCACGCTGTCGGGGCTGTGGGGGGTCTATTGCGGGTTCGAGCTGTGCGAGGCGACGCCGCTGCCCGGGCGCGAGGAATATCTCGATTCCGAGAAATATCAGATACGCGCCTGGGACTGGCACCGTCCGGGCAACATCGTCGCCGATATCGCCCGCCTGAATACGCTGCGCCGGGAGAATCCCGCGTTGCAGACGCATCTCAACGTGCGCTTTGGCCGCGCCGACAACGAGGCGATCCTGTGGTACGAAAAAGCGACTCCCGACCGGTCGAATTTCATCCTGGTGGCCGTCAGCCTCGATCCGTATGCCGCGCAGTCAGCCACGGCGGAGGTGCCGCTGTGGAACTGGGGCCTGCCGGACGACGGCGCCGTCCTGGCCGAGAACTTGCTGGACGGCGGCACCACGGTCTGGCAGGGCAAACAGCAAACCCTGCGCCTGACGCCGGAGCGGCCCTATGCCCTCTGGCGAGCCCGACCGGCCGTCTGACCGCCCGAGCCCCGCGCCGCACGCATTGACCGGACCGACACGCATGGACCTTCCCCATCCCGAGACCAGCCTTCAAGCCCGGGCGCGCCCCGCCGCCCGCCGCACCGAGCCGCCGGAGGCGCTCTGGTACAAGGACGCGGTGATCTATCAGCTCCACGTCAAGTCGTTCTTTGACGGCAACAACGACGGCGTCGGCGACTTCAAGGGGCTGCTGCAGAAGCTCGACTACATCGCCGAACTGGGTGTCACGACGATCTGGCTGCTGCCGTTCTATCCGTCGCCGCGCCGCGACGACGGCTACGACATCGCGGATTATCGCGGGGTGCATCCGGAATACGGCACGCTCGCCGACGTGCGGCGCTTTATCCACGAGGCGCATGCGCGCGGGCTGCGCGTCATTACCGAACTGGTGATCAACCACACCTCCGACCAGCACCCGTGGTTCCAGCGCGCCCGCGCGGCCAAGCCGGGGTCGAACGCGCGCGATTTCTATGTCTGGTCGGACACGGATCAGAAATACGCCGGCACGCGCATCATCTTCCTCGACACCGAGAAGTCCAACTGGGCGTGGGACGACACCGCGAAGGCGTATTACTGGCACCGGTTCTACAGCCATCAGCCTGACCTGAACTTCGACAATCCGCGCGTGCTGCAGGAAGTGCTGGGCGTGATGCGCTTCTGGCTCGACCTCGGCGTGGACGGGCTGCGGCTCGATGCCGTGCCGTATCTGGTGGAGCGCGAGGGGACGAACAACGAGAACCTGCCGGAGACGCACGCGATCCTCAAGCGCATCCGCGCCGAGCTTGATCGTCACGCTCCCGGCCGAATGCTGCTTGCCGAAGCCAATCAGTGGCCGGAGGACGCGCAGCAGTATTTCGGCGACGGCGACGAATGTCACATGTCGTTCCACTTCCCGCTGATGCCGCGCATGTACATGGCGATCGCGCGCGAGGACCGGTTTCCGATCACCGACATCATGCGTCAGACGCCGGAGATCCCGGAGAGCTGCCAGTGGGCTGTGTTCCTGCGCAACCACGACGAGCTGACGCTCGAGATGGTGACCGACCAGGAGCGCGACTACCTGTGGGAGACGTATGCGCACGACCGCCGCGCGCGGCTCAATCTCGGCATCCGCCGCCGCCTGGCGCCGTTGCTGGAACACGACCGGCGGCGGATCGAGCTGATGAACGGGCTGCTGCTGTCGATGCCGGGCACGCCGGTCATCTACTACGGCGACGAGCTCGGGATGGGCGACAACATCCATCTCGGCGACCGCGACGGGGTGCGCACGCCGATGCAGTGGTCGCCCGATCGCAACGGCGGCTTCTCGCGCGTCGATCCGGCGCGTCTCGTGCTGCCGGTGATCATGGACCCGATCTACGGCTACGAGGCGATCAACGTCGAGGCGCAGGCGTCCGACCCGCATTCGCTGCTCAACTGGATGCGGCGCATGCTCGCGGTGCGCAAGCGCCACCGGGCCTTCGGACGCGGCACGCTGCGTTTCCTCTATCCGGGCAACCGCAAGGTGCTCGCCTATCTGCGCGAGGTCACGCTGGAGGACGGGACGGAGGAGGTGATCCTCTGCGTGTCGAACCTCTCGCGCACGGCGCAGGCGGTGGAGCTTGACCTGTCGTGGCTGGCGGGACGCGTGCCCGTCGATATCGTCGGCGGCTCGGTCTTCCCGCCGGTGGGGCAGCTCACCTACCTGCTGACCCTGCCGCCCTATGGCTTCTTCTGGTTCCTGCTGGCGGCGGAGGCGCAGCTGCCGCCCTGGCACGTGCCGTCGCCGGAGCCGCTGCCGGAATACGCGACGCTGGTGGTGCGCCACCGGCTGGAGGACGTGGTCAGCGGCAGCAACCTCGCGACGCTGGAGCGGGAAATCCTGCCGGCTTACCTGCCGAAGCGGCGCTGGTTCGCGGGCAAGGGCGAACGGCTCGACGGCGTGCGCATCGCCTATGCGGTGCGGCTGCGCCACAGCGCCGATCCGTTGCTGCTGGCCGAGGTGGAGGCGCGCTTCGCCGACCGCACCGAACGCTATGTCCTGCCGCTGGCGGGCGCCGAGGACGACACCACCAGCGCGCTGGTGCAGCAACTCGCGCTGGCCCGCGGGCGGCACGGGCGGCGCATCGGCTACATCACCGACGGCTTCGCGGTGGACGGGCTCGCCCGCGGCACGCTGCGCGGGCTGGCGGAGGGGCTGACCTTGCCGCTGCCGGACGAGACCGGGCAGCTCCGCTTCATCCCGACCCGCCAGATGGCCACGCTCGACATCGCCGAGGACGCGGAGATACGACGGCTGTCGGCCGAGCAGTCGAACTCCTCCCTGGTGATCGGCGATACGCTGGTGATGAAGATCGTGCGCAAGGTGGTCGCCGGCATCCATCCCGAGGGGGAGATGACGCGCTATCTGACCGAGCGCGGCTTCGCCAACACGGCGCAGCTGTTCGGCGAGGTGGTGCGCGAGGACGCGGACGGCACCGTCTCGACGCTCATGCTGGTGCAGGGCTTCGTGCGCAACCAGGGCGACGGCTGGACGTGGACGCAGGACTTCCTGCACCGCACCGTCGACGACCTGGCGGTGGGCGGCGACGCGCATCACGACGAGGATACGTTCG
>NZ_BANB01000260.1 GCF_000964365.1 Acidisphaera rubrifaciens HS-AP3
GGCGCCCGATGGGCCGACACCGAAAAGAAGACACCCGACGCCCGGCAGCGCCTGCCGCTCCGGCGGCGGCGGCCAGCGATCCAGTCGCGACGAGAGCCATGTGATGGCGGGCGGCGTGTCGGTCATGGCGCGCAGCCTGTCACGCGCCGCACGCACGATGCCACACGCCGTATGTCAGAAGCGGACGCAGGTTCCGGGACGGCGCGACCGGCGCGACGCGCGCCCGGCGAGGCCGCCCGGGTGTCGCGCGGTCCAGTGAGGGCGAACATCCGCGACCCGTGCGCGCAATCTTGAGCGATGGGCCGCCGCGCGGCAGGGTAGCGGCATGGCGGACGCAGAAGGGGACGGGCAGCGCGTCGATCCGGCCGAGGCGCTGGCCCGCGCGATCGCGGCCCTGGCGTCCGGCGACGCAGGGGCGGCGGTGCTCGCGGCGAGCGATGCTTGTCACGCGGCCCCGGGCGACAAGCGGGCGCATTATGCCTATGGGCAGGCGTGGCTCGCGGCCGGGGATGCGGGCCGTGCCGGGCAGGCCTTCGCGGCGGCGGTGCAGCTCGATCCGACATGGGCGGACGCATGGGTCAATTACGGCGTCGCCCGCTATCGCGAGGGGTCCGTTGAGGACGCCAAGCGCGCCATGCGCCATGCGTTGCGCCACGACCCGTCCCATGCCGGCGCGACCGCCAATCTCGGCGCCTTCCTGCGTCTCACCGGCGACGTCGACGCCGCCGAGGCGCTGTTGCGGGCGACGCTCGCGCGCGCGCCGGACAACGTAGCGGCGCGGCTCAATCTCGTCGCCGACCTGCTGCAGCAGGAACGCCCGGCGGACGCGCTGAAGTTGCTGCGGGCGCAGCGATTGCCGGCGCACAATGCCGCCGCGCTGCGGCACTGGCGTCTGCAGGAGGCGCTGGCCTTGCTGCATCTCGGCCGGCCGGCGGAGGCGCGCGGCGTGCTGGCGGCGCTGGACGCGCAGGGGCCGATGCCGCCATCCGTGGCGCCGCTGCGTCACTGGCGAGGCGTGCTGCTGGCGATGGCGGAGGGCGACGTCGCGGGGGCGGCGCGGATGGCCGCGACGATGGCCGCCGCGCTGGAGGCGATGGGGCCGGACGCGGTGGCCGAGCATCGCATCATGGGCCATTACGATCTCGCGAAGTTCTGGTCCGGCCTTGGCGCGCATGACCGCGCGTTTGCGCACTGGTCGGCCGGGCATGCGCTATTGCGGCCGACGCAGCCATTCTCCCGCGCCGAGCACGCGGCCTTTGTCGACGCATGCATCGAGGCGTTTTCCGCCGATCGCCTCTCGGCCGGACCGCGCGCCGGCAACGATGACCGGACGCCGGTCTTCATCGTCGGCATGCCGCGGTCCGGCACGACGCTGTGCGAGCAGATCCTGTCGGCGCATCGCGACGTGCACGGCGCGGGCGAACGTGCCGCGCTGGCGCAGGCCTTCCACGCGCTGGGCGGCGGGGAGGACGCGGCGGCGGCGCGCCGGATCGCCGCTCTCGATGCGGCGACGCTGGACGCGGCGGCGGCCGCGTATCTGTCGGCGCTGCGGGCGCTGTCGCCGGGCCGGGCGCGCGTCGTCGACAAGATGCCGGGCAACTATGCGTATCTGGGGCTGGTCGGGCTGCTGATGCCCGCCGCGCGGATCATCCAGTGCGTGCGCGATCCGCGCGATATCGGCCTGTCGATCTTCACCTTCCGTTTTCACGGCCATCATCCGTACGCGCACGATCTGGGCGATCTCGGCTGGACGATCGCGCAGCAGCTCCGGCTGATGGCGCATTGGACGGCGGTGCTGCCGGGGCGCGTGCTGACGGTGCGGCTGTCGGACTGGGTGGAGGATTTCGACGCCACGCTCGCGTCGGTGCTCGATCATATCGGGCTGCCGCCCGATCCGGCTTGCGCGCGGTTCCACGAACAGGAGCGCCGGGTGCGCACGGTCAGCCACGCGCAGGTGCGCCAGCCTGTCAACGCGCGCGGCCTCGGCCGGTGGCGCGCGTATGCGGAGCCGCTGGCGCCGCTGATCGCCGAACTCGAAGCCGGCGGCGCGCTGGATGGCTGGGAGCGCCCAGAGGCCGACTGAGTTCCGGCGGTTACCATGACGCGCGAGTGACACGGCGGGGACGCCGGGCGTCGCGACCGTCAATCACAACCTTGCGCCGGACAGTAAATCTCGGCGGAGGAAAATCTTAGTGGCAGGTCAGTTGCTCGGGTCCGTCCAGGCGCAACTCCAGCGTCGCGGCGCCTGGCGGCAACGTGAGGCGGGCGTCGCCGTTGGTCCAACGGGCGCCGCCGCCCTCCGCCGCCCACCAGCCGCTGGTCGCGCGCGGGCCGTCCAGCGGCACGCGCTCGCCATCCAGCAGCGCGGCGCCGAGCCGCACGCCGAGGCGGCGGCGGTCCTCTGCCCATGGCCGCGCGACGGTCGGACGGACCGATGACGAGACCAGCCGCAGCTCGCGCGTGCCGAGCGGAAGCGCATACAGCTGACGCGTGCCGCGCACCGCGACCGGGCGCAATGCGCGTTGGCCTGCGAGCACGTGCAGGGTAGGGGAAGGCACGGGCGGCGGCGCTACCGCCCCGGCGCGCTTGGCGATGCGCTGCCAGATGCGGGCGGCGAAGGCGTCGTCCGGCGCGCGCGGCGCGCAGGCGGCCACCAAGCGGTCTTGCAGCGGTCCCGGAATGGCCGCCTCACCGCTGAAGAAGCCGGCAAAGCCCTCCTCCACATAGCTCTCGGCCGGCACGCCCTCGGCCGAGAGCAGCGCGTGGCGATCGAGCGCGATATGAACGTAGGAAACCGTCGGGCGCGTGAGCTCCTGCACCACGCTGACGCCGTTGAGCAGACGAAAGGCGCGTAACAGATGGCCGTCGAAGAGAAGGCAGTGATCGGGCGAGAGCAATAGGTCGCGCGCCGGCAGTCCAGGCGCGATCGCACCGGCGCGGAGGCGGATCGGGGCGGCGAGCTCGGGATCGCTGTGTGCGGCCAGAGCAAGGCTGCGCATACCCACCCAGCGCACGATCTCGACCGAGGCACGGCCCGCCGCGTCGGTGGCGATCACGGCGTCGCCGGGGCGCAGCATACCCGCCGGACGGGGTCCATCGGGCGTCGCGATCGCGGTCGCGGCCTCGAAGCACAGCGGCTGCGAGCTGGTGATCACGGTGTCGACGCTGCCACCGATCAACTCCGGCATGATCGAAAGGTCGGAAAACATCACACCCGGTAGCTTTAGCGTCACCGGTCCGAAGAGACTGTCCAGCGTCAGCGTCGAGCCGCTGGTGCTCTCGTTGGTGAGCTCGAAGTTCTGCAGGACGATGGTGTCGCCCTGGAGGAACCCGTCGAGGGCGGCGGCCGGCCCCACTGGGTTTGATCCGACGCTGGAGCTCAGCTCGAGCACGGAGTCGACATCCGGCTGGAAGGTGATCGCGCCGGTGCCGGCCGCGTCCGCCGTTTGCCCGAGGATCAGCGTGCCGCCGTCGAGCGTGGTGCCGCCGGTGTAGGTGTTACTGGCGGTCAGATCGACCGTGCCGGGGCCGTCGATCGCCAGCGTGCCGGCGCCGGCGTTGCTGCCGGTGCCGCCCGAGCCGGTTTGGTCGGCGATCACCCCGCTGATGGCGAGAGTGGTGCCGGCAAGGGGCGCGAGGGTGATGGCCTGGTTGCCCTGGATGAAGATGCCGGAGCCGTAGGCCGAGCCGTCGAGGCTGGCGCCGCCGGGGCTGGTGCCGCCGGTGACGGTGCCGGCGGCCAGCGAGCCGGACTGCACGACCAGTGCCGCGCCCTGCTGGATGAAGACGTCGCCGCCCGCGCCCAGTCCGCCGCCGCCGTTGAAGGCGCCGCCTTT
>NZ_BANB01000259.1 GCF_000964365.1 Acidisphaera rubrifaciens HS-AP3
GTCGCCGCCGAACTGCGTGCCGAGCAGCGCGAACAAAGCCGTGTTCTGCGCGATCGACAGCACCTGCCCCTCGCACCGCATCCAGCCCTTCGGCGCGAAGATGAACGGAAAGAGCTGGATCTGGCCAAGAAAGGCGGTGGTCATTGGCAGGCCTCCGCGATCGGACGGGACGGCCCCGTCAGCCCTGTGACGGGTACACGCCGACCAGGGCGATGATGTAATTCAGGACGACGAAAGGCTGCATGTTGTCATGCGGCTGGCCGCCGCCGGTGGCGCCGCCGGCGGACGGCCCCATCGGTTGCAGCGTGCCGGGGGGCGCATACAGCGGCACCGGCGTGCCGCCGGTCGTTGCGAGTGAAACACCGGCGGATGGCGCGTTGGTGGTCCCGGCTTTGGCGGACGTGTTCACGGCGTGGGTATGGGCCGGCAGCTGCGCGGCGGTCAGAGTCACGCTTTCGCTGCCGCCCGTCATGCCGAGCGGGTTGGCGGGCCCGGCATGCAGCGGCACCCGGCCGCGCAGATCCGGCAGCGCGAAGGTGTTGACCCCGTCGCCGCCATACGTGGTCCCAAGGAGCGAAAACAGCGGACCGTACTGCGCGATCGACAGCAGCGACCCGTCGCAGAGCGCCCAGCCCTCGGGCGGGAAATTGAACCCGACCGCGAGCACCTGGCCGATATAGGGCGTTGACATATGGTTCGCTCCCCTAACGGTTGAATTGCCATGGATCGATACTCGCTTGCAAGCGGATAGAGCGGCGGTGCAGCTTGCACGGATGGTGTCTCGTCTCTACGAAGGGGTGAAGGTCCGGGGTCGACGATCGCCTTTTGACGTCTCGCGCTTGCAGCAACCGGCGCCCAGACCGGCCGCTCGCGCGCATCCATCAGGGAGGCCCCCGTGAGCCGAGGCATGAGCCGGTGACGACCCACATTCCGCCGACGATCCGCGCGCGCGCCAGGGCGCCGGCCCGCGCGGGGACCCGCGCGCCGGCCCATGGTCGGCCATCCCGCGTCCAGTGGCTTTTCATCGACGGCGCGGTGGACGACGCGGCCGGCCTCGCCGCCGCGGCCGCGCCGGATGTCCGCATCGTCCATCTGCCGCCGGACGATGACGGGCTCGCCGCCATCGCCGCGTGCCTCGCGGCGCGGCACGACGCGGACGTCGCCGGCATCGCGATCGCGGCGCATGGAAGTCCGGGCGTCCTGTGGCTCGGCACCACGCGGCTCGACCTTGTCGGGATCGTATCCGCCGCCGCCCGGCCCCAGCGGTTCGGGCGTGCGGTCGCGCTTGGGGCGCAGGCTCGCGCTCGGCGCCGGCGGCGGTTCGAGACCGAGTTCGAGCGCTTCCAGCCGCTTGATCTCGTCGCGCAGCCGGGCCGCCTGCTCGAATTCGAGATCGGCGGCCGCCGCGCGCATGCGCTTTTCCAGGTCGGCGATCGACGCCTTGAGGTCCTTGCCGACGAACTCCGCCGCCGAGGTGTCCTTCACCGGGGCGACGGTGACGTAGTCCTGTTCAAACACGCTCTCCAGCACCCGGCCGATCTGCTTGCGCACGCTCTGCGGCGTGATGCCGTGCGCCTCGTTCCACGCGACCTGCTTGGTCCGCCGCCGTTCCGTCTCCTCCAGCGCGGCGCGCAGGCTGCGGGTCATGGTGTCGGCGTACAGGATCACCCGCCCGTCCACGTTGCGCGCGGCGCGGCCGATCGTCTGGATCAGCGAGGTCTGGCTGCGCAGGAAGCCTTCCTTGTCGGCGTCGAGGATGGCGACGAGCATGCACTCGGGGATGTCGAGCCCCTCGCGCAGCAGGTTGATGCCGACCAGCACGTCGAACACGCCGAGGCGGAGGTCGCGGATGATCTCGATGCGCTCCAGCGTGTCGATGTCGCTGTGCAGATAGCGCACCTTCACGCCGTTCTCGGTCAGGTAGTCCGTCAGATCCTCGGCCATGCGCTTGGTCAGGGTGGTGACCAGCACCCGCCCGCCGCGCTGCGTCGTCGCCCGGCATTCGGCCAACAGGTCGTCCACCTGCCGCTCGACGGGGCGGATGTCGCACACGGGATCAACGAGGCCGGTGGGGCGGATCACCTGCTCGGCGAACACGCCCTGCGTGCGCTCCATCTCCCATGGTCCGGGCGTCGCGGAGACGAAGATGGTCAGCGGCCGGAACCGTTCCCATTCGTCGAACTTCAGCGGCCGGTTGTCGATGCAGGACGGCAGGCGGAAGCCGAACTCCGACAGGATCGACTTACGCGCGAAGTCGCCGCGTTCCATGCCGCCGATCTGCGGCACCGTCACATGGCTTTCGTCCACGATCAGCAGGGCGTTTTCCGGCAGATATTCGAACAGCGTGGGCGGCGGCTCGCCCGGGTTGCGGCCGGAGAGGTAGCGGGAATAATTCTCGATGCCTTTGCAGCTTCCCGTCGTCTCCATCATCTCCAGGTCGAACGTCGTGCGCTGCTGCAGCCGCTCGGCCTCCAGCAGCTTGCCCTCGGCGTTGAGCTGTTCGAGCCGCATGCGCAGCTCCGCCTTGATGCCGCCCACCGCCTGATTGAGCGTGGGCCGCGGCGTGACGTAGTGGCTGTTGGCATAGACGGTGGCGCCGTCGAGCATCGCCGTCACCTCGCCGGTCAGCGGATCGAACTCGTTGATGCTCTCGATCTCGTCACCGAACAGCGTGACGCGCCAGGCGCGGTCCTCGAAATGCGAGGGGAAGATGTCCACCGTCTCGCCGCGCAGACGGAACGCGCCGCGCTGGAAGGCGGTGTCGTTGCGGCGGTATTGCAGATCGACCAGCGCCCGCGCCAGCGCGTCGCGCTCGATGCGCCCGCCCGGCTCCAGCCGCACCACCATCCGCGAATACGTCTCGACCGAGCCGATACCGTAGATACAGGAGACGGACGCGACGATGACCACGTCGTTGCGCTCCAGCAGCGCCTGCGTCGCGGCGTGGCGCATGCGGTCGATCTGCTCGTTGATCTGCGCATCCTTCTCGATATACGTATCGGTGCGCGGGACGTAGGCTTCAGGCTGGTAATAGTCGTAGTAGCTGACGAAATACTCGACGGCGTTGTCCGGGAAAAACGCCTTCATCTCGCCGTACAGCTGGGCTGCCAGCGTCTTGTTCGGCGCGAGGATCAGCGTCGGTCGCTGCGCCGCCTCGATCACCTTGGCCATGGTGAAGGTCTTGCCCGAGCCGGTGACGCCGAGCAGCACCTGATCGCGCTCGCCCTGCGCCACGCCCGCGGAAAGCTCGGCGATCGCGGTCGGCTGGTCGCCGGCGGGCTCGTAGTCCGACACGACTTTCAGCCGCCGGGTGGGCGGCTTCGCCGGCTGGCGGGGCGGCATGAACAGCGCGGGCGGCGGGCGTTCGATCGTATCGGGCATGCGGCGAAGATGGGCGGAGGGCGCGCCCGCGTCGAGGGGGCCCGCCGGACCGCCCCCGGCCGCGGGGGCCGAAATCCGCGACCGCCGGTTGTGATCCGGCACGGCACTCCGCACGTAATCGCATGCAACATCCCGTCCGGGCGGGCTGGCGCGTCCGAAGGATGACAACCGACACGAGGTGGACCGATGTTCCGTGCTGGCCGACGCACCACCGCCCTGCGCCCTCCCGCCCGATGGACCCCGCGGGCGGCGCGCTTGCTGCCGGCGGCGGGGGCGCTCGCCGTCATCGCCGGCCTCGGCGCGTTGCACGCCTCGGCCGAGGACGCCACCGGTCCGGCCGTTCGCGCCGCCGTCCACGCGGTGATCGCGCGCCAGATCGAGGCATTCCGCCACGACGACGGGCCGGCGGCCTTCGCCCTCGCCTCGCCGCATATCCAGGCGCTGTTCGGCTCGGCCGACGGCTTCATGGCCATGGTCCGGCACGCCTATCAGCCGGTCTATCGCCCGCAATCGGTCACCTTCGGCCCGATCGGCAGCGAGCACGGACAGGTGACCCAGGACGTGGACCTGATCGGCCAGGACGGTCGCTCGGCGCGCGCCCATTACACGATGGAGCGGGAGAAAGACGGCTCCTGGCGGATCGACGGATGCGCGCTGACGCTCGGGAACGATGTCGGGACCTGATCGCGCAGGCCGGGACCGGGCGTCAGCGACCGCCGGTCAGCAGCAGCTGGCGACGAAGGCGATCACGTCGGCCTCCCGCGCGGGCTTCTGCAGCACCTGCCGGACGCCCACGCGCGCGGCATGGGCGACCATCGCCGGCGAGACGGCGGCGGTGACCAGCACCACCGGCACGCCGCTGCCGCTGTCGCGCAGCCGGGCGACCAGATCAAGGCCCGTCATCACGGGCATATGATGATCGACGATCAGGCAGAACGGATCGGGCGGGATGTTTGCCAGGAACAACGCGGCCGAGAGATAGGTCGCCACCGAAAACCCGGCGAGCTCGAGCATGAAACGAAAGGAATCGAGCACGTCCTCGTCGTCGTCCACGACCGCGACCCGCCCGGACAGGTTGTCCGCCATATGCCTCCCGCCGCCACCAATGATTTGACCGAACGCGGCAGCCCGCGCCCGCCCGGCCGTGACCTTCTATGAAAGCAACCAAAGCGGGAACCGTGCCATTTAAGCGTGCGCCGGCCCGCGGTCACTGATCCACCGCAACTTCCTCGCCGGGCGTGCCTGCGACCCTGTCCCCGGCCCCCGGCGTGGGGCCATCGCAGGCGGGCAGGCTGAAGGTAAAAACGCAGCCGCCCCCCGGCCGGTCCACGGCCGCGATCTCGCCGCCATGCGCCTCGACGATGGTGCGGCAGATCGAAAGACCCACGCCAAGCCCCTCGGCCTTCGTGGTGAGGAAGGGCTGGAACAGCCGCGACCGTACCTCCTCCGCGAGGCCGGGACCGGTATCGGCGACCTCCACCTCCACCATCGCGTCGCGCCGGCGGGTCGTCACCTCGATCCGTCGCACCGGCCGCCCGTCCAGCGCCTGCACGGCATTGCGCAGCAGGTTGAACAGCACCTGCTGCACCTGAACCCGGTCGATGTCGGCATGGCTCGCCCGGTCGCCGATCCGCACTGTCAGGGTCACGTCCCGGCCCGGCCCGACCAGGGCCAGCTCGGCCGTCTCGTCGATCACCGGGCGCAGCGCCTCCGGCCGGCGTGGCCGGTCGCCCTTGCGGGCAAGGCTGCGCACGCCCTGCACGATCCGGCTCGCCCGTTCCGCCTGCGCCGCCACCTTGTCGACGGCGGCGAGCAACTCCGGCGCGGCGTCGGGCCCGAGCATGCGCCGCATCCCGCTCGCGTAGTTCGCGATCGCCGCGAGCGGCTGGTTGACCTCATGCGCCAGCGCCGAGACCGTCTGGCCAAGCTCGCTCAGGCGCGACAGATGGATCAGTTGCGCCTGCAGTTCAACCAGTCGTCGCTCGCGGGCGTGCCGGTCCGTCAGGTCGCGGACGAATCCGGTGAACAGGCGATGGCCCGGCGTGCTGACTTCCTCGACCTGCAGCTCCATCGGAAACACGGTCCCGTCGCGGCGCTGGCCGCGCAGCACGCGGCCGATGCCGATGATCCGCCGCTCCCCGGTCTCGAGGTAATGCGTGAGGTAGCGGTCGTGCGCGGCCCGGTCGGCATCCGGCATCAGCACGTTCAGGCTGCGTCCGACGAGTTCGTCGGCGGCGTAGTGGAAGATGCGCTCCACCGCCGGGTTCGCTGCCTGCACGATCCCCGCCGCGTCGATCACGATCAGCCCGTCGGGGACGGTGCGCAGGACCGCCAGGAACAGTTCCTGCCGCTCCTTCAGGTCGACATAAACCTGCCGGAGCCGGCTGAGGTCGCGGGCAACCTTCGACACCCCGATCACGGCGCCCCGCGCGTCCCGGACGGGCGAAATAGTAAGCGAGACCGGCACCAGCCGACCGCCTTTGGCCACGCGCTCGGTCTCAAAATGCACCAGCGTCTCGCCGCGGCGGACGCGGGCGATGATCGCGTCCTCCTCCTCCACCCGGTCGGGCGGGATGATGGTCAGGATCGAGCGGCCGACCATCTCCGCCGCGGAGAAGCCGAACAGGGCTTCCGCCGCCGCGTTCCAGGACGTGATGGTGCCGTCGAGCCGCTTGCCGATGATCGCGTCGTTGGACGAGGCCACGATCGTATCGAGCAGCGAGCGCGCGGTATCGGCCGGCTCCGGCGGCAGGGCAGCGGTCCCGTCAGTCACGCGCGCCCGTCCTGCACCAGCCGCACGAGGTCGGGCAGCGTCTCGGCCTCCATCTTGTGGAACACCCGCGCGCGGTGAACGTCGATGGTGCGCGGGCTTGCACCGAGCACGCGGCCGATTTCCTTGTTCGTGCGTCCCGCCACCAGGAGATCCAGCACCTCGCGCTCGCGCGGGGTCAGGCGGGCGAGCCGCCCGGCGGCGTCCGAGCTGCGGGCCCTGGCGGCCACCGCCAACCTGCTGGCCGACAGCGCCCGGTCCACCGCGTCCAGCAGCGTCCGCTCGTCCACCGGTTTTTCCAGGAAGTCGATCGCCCCCGCCTTCATCGCGCGCACGGCCACCGGCACCTCGCCATGGGCGGTCATCATGATGACCGGCAGCCGCACGCCGCGCGCCGACAGCGCCGCCTGCAGCGCGAGCCCGTCCATCTCCGGCATCCGGTAATCGCTGACGATGCACCCGTCGCCGTCCGGCGCGGCGTCCAGCAACGCGGCGCCGGCGGCATAGGCGCGCACCGCGTATCCGGCCTGCTGCAGCAGGAAGGCAAGGGAGTCGCGCACCCCGTCGTCATCATCGACGACATGTACGGTCTCCGCGCCGGCTGTTGCCATCAGTGATTCTGCGTACGCATGCACACGAATTCCGCCGGGCGATCATCCGAGGCTTTCTGTGCCCCGGCACCCGTTCGGAGAATGGCACCATGCTCACCGCGACAGCAACACGGACCAGCCCCCTCCCCATGGGCCAGGTGGCACAGCTGCCCCCGGCCGAAGGGTATCCAGCCGGACCGCACCCGGCCGCCACGCCATCCGCCCGGGCCGCGGCAACGACGCTGCTGGACGGTCTTCCAGGCGCGCGGCCGGGCGTGACCTTCGCCCGCGATCAGGAGATCGTGGCCGACGGCACCCCCGCCCACGCGTGCTGGGAGATCCTGAGCGGCTGCGTGCGTCTCGTCTCCCTCACCGATGACGGCCGCCGGCAGGTGACGGATTTCCTCTATCCGGGCGACATCATCGGGCTGGAAGCGCTCGATACCTTCGACTATTCCGCCGAGGCGGTGACCCGGGCCACGCTGCGCCGCGTGCCCCGCGGCGCCATCGAGAGCCGCGCCGCCACGGATGCGGCCTTTGCCGGCGCGCTGCGCCGCATGCTGGCGGAGCGGATGCGCGCGGCACGGGCGCGCCTGGTGCTGCTGGGGCGCATGAGCGCCGCGCAGCGGATCGCGCATTTCCTGCTGGAGATGCAGGCCCGCATCGGCACGCCGGGCAGCCCCACCTTCGATTTGCCGATGAACCGCAGCGACATCGCCGACTACCTCGGTCTCACGATCGAGACGGTGTGCCGCGGCCTGACGGACATGCGCCGGCGTCACCTGATCGCCGTCAGCCGCACCCACATCACGTTGCGCGACGCCGCCGCCCTGCCGGCCGCGCTGGAGCAGCTTCACTGACGGGCCGGCGCCGCGCGGCACGGGTCAGCGCCAGAGCGCGATGACGATCTCGATGACGATCAGCGCCACGATCGCGACCTCGAGCACCTCCGCGCGGCGCGCCCCGGCCTCGTCGTACAGGGCGGCGTAGGTGTCGCGGATGATCGCGAGCTTGCGTTCGACCGCCGTGCTGAACAGCTTGACGCGCAGCAGGTCGACCGCGCCCGCATAGACGCGCGCGAGATAGACGTCCTCGGTCACGTGCAGGGCGTTGTCCACGCGCTCGGTCAGTTCGGTGACTTCCGCGACCAGGGTATAGAGCCGCCGCGCGAGCTTGGCGAAGCGGCGCGACGACAGCAGGCCGCTGCGCTGCGTCTGTTCCACCAGGTCGTACATGCGCGGCAGCTCGTCATCCAGCAATTCGTCGTAATAGCGCATCTCCAGCAGCTGCGCGTTGGCGACCTCCAGGACGTCGATCACGTCGGTGTCCGGGTGCGGCTCATAGACAAAGGCGCGGTCCCAGGTCAGCACCGCGTAGTCGTCGACATAGTACGAGAACCGGGTGCGCAGCAGCTCCGCGCGGGCATCGTCGGCAAGCGGCAGGTGCTCGCCCGACAGCAGCGGCACGAGGTCGATTTCCGCGGCGATGCGCGCGGCGGTCATCGGCTGGTCGAAGGCGCGCACCAGCGCCACGGTGTAATCCTCCTGCAACGGCGTCTCGGACGGGCGCACCAGCGCCTCGGCCAGTTCGGCGCGCACGCGCGTGACGAGCGAGGACCACAGCGGATCGGCCGACGCGTCGCCGAGTGCGGCGGCCAGCGCGTTCAACCGATCGACGAAGGCCGTCCACGGCAGGTCGCGCACCGGCACCGACAGGGTCAGGCTGAGGACGCCGAAATCGTAGAGGTGGCCGGCGACCGACGCCTCCTGCGTGCCGCCGTCGAGCGGGATCAGGACCGGATCGAGGCCGAGCACGACGGGCGGGGAGTCGAAGGACACCGCCTTGGGCGGCGTGGCGCTCAACCGCTTGCGTCGCGCCCCGGCGGCCGGTCTGCGGGCGAGCGCCGCCTCGGCGCGGCGGAGGTCGATCGCATAGGCGATGTCGAACAGGCGGTAGAAGATGATCTCGCCTGCCGCGATGCCCGGATGACCGGGATCGCTCATGCCTCCGCCGCGAGCTGGCGGCGTATCTCGCGCAGCTCCGCCTCGCGTTCCGCGCTCATCTCCGGATAGGCCGGCTTGAGCGCGGCGAGCGTGGCGACGACGATTTCCGAGACGATCAGGCGCGCATTGCGCTTGTCGTCCGCCGGGACGACGTACCACGGCGCATGGGTGGTGCTGGTCGCCGACAGACACGCCTCGTAGGCGTGGCGGTACTGCTTCCAGTAGCCGCGCTCGGTGATGTCGGCGGTGCTGAACTTCCACCGCTTGTCGGGATCGTCGATCCGCGCGAGGAAGCGCAGACGCTGCTCCTCCTTCGACAGATGCAGGAAGAACTTGACGATGCGGGTACCGTTGACGTGCAGATGCCGTTCCAGGCCGTTGATCGACCGATAGCGCTCCGTCCACACGTCGTCATGCCGCATGTCGGGTTCGGGGATGCCTTCATCGCGCAGGATGTCGCGATGGACGCGGACGATCAGTACCTCCTCGTAGTACGAACGGTTGAAGATGCCGATCCGTCCGCGTTCCGGCAGGTCGCGCGTGGTGCGCCATAGAAAATCGTGCTCCATCTCGAGGGCGGATGGATGCTTGAAGCTGAAGACCTGGCACCCCTGCGGATTGACGCCGGACATGACGTGCCGGATGACGCCATCCTTTCCCGCCGCGTCCATCGCCTGGAAAATCAGCAGCACGGCATGCCGGTTGGCGGCGTAGTGCAGCTGCTGCAGCTTGCTCAGCCGCGCGACATGCGTCGTCAGCAGATCCTCGTAATGCGCGCGGGACTTGTAGAAGGGCTCGACCAGGGTTGGCCACTTCTTCAGGTTGACGCGGCTGTCTTCCTTGACGCGGAAATCATCCAGGTCGATCCGCATGACGCCCTTCACCGGTAGGATGACAGGATAGGCCGCGCGGGTCGTGCCAGCAATTGACCTCTCTCAAGGCCGCCGCCGCCGCCACATGACAGGCTCGTCCGATCGCGGCCGTCGCGGGCCGCCGGTGCAGGAGGTTTCGTGATGAATCCGCAACGCATGGGCCGTGCCGCCATACTCGGTCTGGCAATCGCTGCATCCGCAACGATCATGTCCGGCCCGCGCGCGGCGGGCGCGGCCGGGGAGGGCGACCGGCCGCCGATGGCGGCGGACCAGCCGGCCACGGGCCGCGCGGGCATGGCAGGGCACCACGGAGCGGCGGCCGATGACGGCCCCATGATGGGCATGATGCGCCGCATGCATGCAATGATGGCAGCGCGCGAGGCGGGCTGCGCCGGCGCGATGCCGCGTCTCGATCACATCGAGGGGCGCATCGCCTACATGAAGGCGGAACTGGGACTCACCCCGCAACAGCTTCCGGCATGGGACGCCATGGCGGCGGCGCTGCGGCAGGCGGCCACGCACGCATCGGAGATGACGCCCGGGCACACGGGGGCGGCAGCGGGCGCGGGCATGGCCGGGGCGGACGACGCATGGCCGCAACGCATGGCCGCCGCAGCGCAGCTTCTGTCCGCCCGGGCGGACATGCTGCGCGCGCTCGCGGGGCCGGCGCGAGATCTCTACGCCGTGCTCTCGCCGGCGCAGCGTGCCATGGCAGACCAGATGACGGGCACCGCACCGGGCGGCGTGTGACATGAACCAGACACATGCCGCGGCCGCACTGGCAGCCTGTCTGCTCCTCGCGGCACCGCATGCGGCGCGCGCCCAGAGTCTCGGCGATGCGCAGGCGGGTCACACGCTCGCCCGCGCGTGGTGCAGCCATTGTCACGCCGTCGAGCCGGCGACCCCGCCGCGCTCCTCCGACGTGGCGCCGGGGTTCGCCGCACTTGCGCGCAACCCGGCGATCACCTCGCGCGCGCTGCACGTCCTGCTCGGGACCTCGCACGGGCAGATGCCGGACTATCGCCTGACCCCGCGGCAGATCGACGACATCAGCGCCTATGTCCTGAGCCTGAAGCCGGCGGCGCCCGCCCGCTGAACGACGGTGGTTGACCGGGATCAAGGCGACGGGCGGCGAGTGGCCGCATCCTGGTTTGGTCCAGGGAGGGAAGCATGATCACGGCAGCTCAGATCATGACGTCGCCGGCGGTGACGATCGCACCGGAAGCCAGCGTCGAGGCGATCGTCCGGGTATTGTCGGACCGCCACATCAGCGCGTTGCCCGTCTGCAAGCCGGACGGCACGCTGGTCGGTCTCGTCAGCGAGGGCGACATATTACGGCCGTTCCGCGAGTCGGCCCGTCTGCGGCGCGACTGGTGGCTCAGCATGGTGGCGGAGGGCGAGGCGCTCTCGCAGCAATTCCTCGACTATCTGCGTCAGGACACACGCACCGCCGCCGAACTGATGGTGCGCCACGTGGTGACCGCAGACGAACACGCGACGCTGCCGCAGCTGGCCGAGCTGATGTCGCGGCACGGCGTCAAACGCATCCCGATCCTGCGCGGGAGCAGCGTCGTCGGCATCGTGAGCCGATCGGACATGATCGCCGCCCTCGCCCGCACGCCGGCGCTTCTGGTGTAGCCATGCGCGGCACCGAACGCCTCGACATGCGCATCGACGTGATCCGCACGGGCGGCGCGGACGACACCGGCCGCCTGCTGCTGCTGATGCATCCGCGACGCTGGTGGGTGCTGGCGCTGCGCGGACTGTTCGGCATCGCGTTCGGCATCGTGATGCTGATCTGGCCCCAGGTCACGCTGGCCGCGCTGCTCCTCGTGCTCGCGGCCTATCTGGTGGTGGACGGCGCCTTTGCGATCAGCTCGGCGCTGTTCGCCTATCACCGGCGACCGGCGCTGCTGGCGGTGGAAGGGCTGATCAATCTCGGCCTCGCGGCAGTGATCCTGATGTGGCCCGGCATGTCGCTGCTGGTGCTCGTCCTCACGACCGGCCTCTGGGCGCTGGTGACCGGCGCGCTGCTGCTGGCATCGAGCCTGTCGCTCGGGCCGCTGGGATGGCTGCCCGGGGTGGCAGGGGCGATCTCGATGCTCTTCGGCATCGTCGTCGTC
>NZ_BANB01000258.1 GCF_000964365.1 Acidisphaera rubrifaciens HS-AP3
GGACGCCACCGGGCGGGCATTGGCCGCGCTGCGGATCGGCCAGCGCGCGATCGTGCTCTGGCCGGACGCGCCGGGCCGCGACTCGGCCCTGTCGGCCGCATGCCGCCTCGGCGCGGAGGTGCTCGCGGCGCCGCCGCCCGCCCTCGACATGGCTTCCGCCCACGCCGCCATGCGACTGCCCGCCTGGCTTGGCGTTACGGGTGACACTGGGCGGACCCTGGGCTAGTACGCCCCGGCGTCCCCAGACGGCCGCCTTGCCCGGACCACAGCACGGAGCTACCCGATGCGCATCACGCAGCGCGTGAAGAAAATCCTGGACAACTACGAGAGCGACAATCCGGGAACCAAGAGCAACCTTGCCCGCATCCTCATGGAGGGAAAGCTCGGCGGCAGCGGCAAGCTGGTCATCCTGCCGGTGGACCAGGGCTTCGAGCACGGTCCGGCCCGCAGCTTCGCCCCCAACCCGCCCGCCTATGACCCGCATTATCACTTCCAGCTGGCGATCGAGGCGGGGCTGAACGCCTATGCGGCGCCGCTCGGCATGCTGGAGGCCGGCGCGAACACGTTCGCGGGCGCGATTCCGACCATCCTCAAGCTCAACTCGTCGAACAGCCTGGCGACGACCAAGGATCAGGCCGTGACGGGCAGCGTCGCGGACGCGCTGCGCCTCGGCTGCGCGGCGATCGGCTTCACCATCTATCCGGGCAGCGAATACGCCTTCGACCAGATGGAGGAACTGCGCGAACTGGCCGAGGAGGCCAAGGCCGCCGGTCTGGTGGTCGTGGTCTGGAGCTATCCGCGCGGGCCGATGCTCGACAAGGCGGGGGAGACCGCGCTCGATATCTGCGCCTATGCCGCGCACATGGCGGCGCTGGCCGGCGCGCACATCATCAAGGTCAAGCCGCCGACGGCCGTGATCAGCCTCGATGCGGCGAAGAAGACCTATGAGAAGGCACATCTCGACACGTCCACGCTCGCCAAGCGGGTCGAGCATGTCGTGCAGGCCTGCTTCCAGGGCCGGCGCATCGTGATCTTCTCCGGCGGCGAGGCGACGTCCGACGACGACGCGCTGTTCGACGTGATCCGCAACCTGCGCGACGGCGGCGCCAACGGCTCGATCATCGGGCGCAACACGTTCCAGCGGCCGAAGGAGCACGCGCTGGCGATGCTCGCGAAGATCATCGAAATCTACCAGGGCAAGGCCTGAGCGATGGGCGCGGGCGGCTGCCGTCTGTATCTGATCACGCCGCCCGCGCTCGACGTCGCGACGTTTCCCGACCGGCTGGCCGCCGCCCTCGACGCGGGCGACGTGGCGGCGGTGCAGCTGCGGCTCAAGGAGGCGGACGACGACGCGATCCGCCGCGCCGCCGACGCGCTGCGTCCCGTGGCACAGGCGCGCGACGTCGCGTTCCTGCTCAACGACCGCCCCGATCTGGCGGTGCAGACGGGGTGCGACGGCGCGCATGTCGGGCAGAGCGACATGGCGGCACGCGCGGCGCGCGCCGTGCTCGGTCCCGACCTGATGCTCGGCGTGACCTGCCACGCGAGCCGCGACCTCGCGATGTCCGCCGGCGAGGACGGGGCGGACTACGTGGCGTTCGGCGCCTTTTTCCCCACCACGACGAAGGCCGCGTCGAGCCGCGCCGAGCCCGACCTGCTGGCGTGGTGGTCGGACCTGATGGAACTGCCCTGCGTCGCGATCGGGGGAATCACCGCGGAGAACTGCGCGCCGCTGGTGACGGCGGGCGCCGACTTCCTCGCGGTCGTGGCGGCCGTATGGGACCATCCGGACGGCCCGGCGGCCGGCGTGCGGGCGCTGTGCGCGGCGATCGCCGCGGCTTCATGATCCCCCGCC
>NZ_BANB01000257.1 GCF_000964365.1 Acidisphaera rubrifaciens HS-AP3
AGCCCATTGGAGACATCCCTCCGGCGGAAGCCGAAGGCCGCCTACTATGCCGCACTCGACAAGCCGGCTATGGCGGCGTGACTCAGACCAAACGGCCTCCGGCAAACCCGGAGCGGTTCATTCCGTCGTAGCAATGCCGTTCATGAGGTCTGCTCCTTTACCGACGCGGATCGCGGATCTTGATTTGTGCCCTCGCGGCGCAGACAGGGCCAATGGTTCACATCAGACAGCGAGCGACGACTTTGTCCAACGGCACTCCTTCCGGGCCGGCGATCTCCGCGACGCCGTTTTGACCGCCGCGAGCGCCACCGCGGCGACAGTAGAAGTAACGCCTACTCGCCTCCGATCCGAGTGCCCTTTTCCGCGACAGATCGCTTCATTACAAACACTATGAACCCAAGTGCGACCATGACAACGGCCAGAACCCAGAACACATCGAAGTAGGCGAGCGACGATGCCTGCTGCTGGCGCAGGTTAGCGAGCGTCTGCAAGCCCAGTTGCTGCGCAGCGACCGGATCGCCGGATTGCTGCAGAAACCGCCCAGACGCCTGCTCGAGGAAGGAACGGGTAGCCTGCTTGAAGGGATCCAGCGATTCGCCAAGGCGCAAGCTGTGAAACTGGTCGCGGCGCTCCTGCACGGTTTGCGCCAGCGAGGTGCCCACGCTCCCGCCCTCATTGCGCAGAAGACTCAATAAGCCAACGGCGGCTCCGCGCAGCGCCATCGGTGTATAGAGGTAAGCCGCCACGTTCGCGGGGGCGAAGCACATCGCTAGCCCGACGATCAGCACCACCCGCGGCCAGACGGCCTGCCCTGGGCTGATGTCCAGGTTCATCTGCGACATCCAGTAACTCCCCGCGGCCATGGTCAACAGGCCTGCGCCAATGATCCACCGCGCATCGGTTCCCCGACCGAGCGCGCGCCCGACGAGCGGCATGGCGACGACAGCAAAGAAGCCGGCCGGCGACATGACCAGGCCGGCACTCAGTGCATCGTAGCCGAACAGCGACTGGAGCAAGGCAGGCAGAGAGGTGCTGGACGCATATAACACCGCGTAGGCGCAGAAGATGATGATGCTGCATGCCGTGAAATTCCGGTCACGCATCGGCCTGAAATTGACGATCGGGCTGGGGTGGCGCAATTCCCAGGAGATCAGCGCGCCCAGGCCCACTGCAAACAATATCGCCAGCGTCTGCACACGCCAGAACGGATCGCCCAGCCAGTCCCATTCCTGGCCCTTGCTGAGCGTCACCTCCCAGCAGACCACGACCGCTACCAGCAGTGTGAGGCCCACGCCGTCGAAGCTGAACGGCTGCCGCCGCAACTCCAAGCGCTGTGCCCTGAGATAATCGGGGTCCCGGAGCGTGATCGCACATGCACCCAGGGCGAGGAGGCCGATGGGGACGTTGATCCAGAACACCCAGCGCCAGGAGTAGTCGTCGGTAATCCAACCGCCGAGCGTCGGGCCGACTACCGGCGCGATCAGCGCGGCCAAGCCGAACAACGTCATGGCCATGCCTTGCCGCTCGACCGGAAAGGCATCCAGCAGCACTCCCTGGCTCGAGGGCTGCAGGCCACCACCAGCAAGCCCCTGGACCACACGAAACAGGATCAGCTGCCCGAGCCCCGTGGCCATGCCGCACAATCCCGAGGCGAGCGTGAACACGGTAATCGAAAGCAGGAAGTAGTTGCGACGCCCGAGATGCGCGATCAACCAACCGGTGATGGGAAGGATGATTGCGTTGGCGGCCAGGTAGCTGGTGATGACCCACTCACCGTCATCGACGGTCGCCGACAGGCCGCCGGCGATATAGCGCAGCGCCACGACCGCGATCGTGGTGTCAAGCACCTCCATAAAAGTCGGAACAACGACCACGGCGGCGACAACCCAGGGGTTTGTCGCCGCAGGGGAGCGGGCGTTCAGGGTTGCCGACGAAGCCACGACGCCGGTCATTGCCTAGTGCCCGCCGCGCTGGAGGCCGGACCAGCGTTCGGAGACTGCGGCACATAGGCTTGGATAAACTTCCCAGCACCGGGCCCGGTTGGCGGCTTATCAATATAGATGTGGGGAACGACCGAGGTGCCGATAAACAGAGGTGTCTGATCGGCGTTGTAATCGACGAGATCAATGCGGATCGGCAACCGCTGGACCACCTTGACGAAATTGCCCGTGGCGTTCTCGGGCGGCAGCAATGCCAGCGTCGATCCGGTTCCCTCGGTAAAGCCGGAAACCCTGCCCTTAAAACTGTGCGTGTCGCCGTACATGTCAACTCGTAGATCGACAGGCTGCCCGATGCGCAGGTAGCGCAACTGCGTTTCCTTGAAGTTGGCATCCACCCAGATTTCACTGAGCGAGCGAACCGCCATCAGGCTTTGGCCGACCTGGACATAATTGCCCGGATTTATGTTGCGTCGCGTAACGACACCGTCGATCTCCGCTCTGATATCGCAGTAGCGAAGATTCAGTTCAGCCTGCGCGAGATCGCGTTTGGCGGCTTCGAGTTTCGCCTCAGCCTGCTTGATGGCAGGAGCGTTGGCCGCATACCGCATAAACGTGCTGTCGATATCGCCGAGTTTGTCGAACTGGTCGAGCATCGCTTTCGGACCCTGGTCGAACGAGTGCACGACGCCAAGCTGAGCAGCACTCTGAATTAGCGCCGCCTGCGCCTCAAGGACCGACGAAAAGGTCTCGTCGAGATCGGACGGCACATGGCCAAGATCGGCGCTGCCATCAGGTCGAGCTGGCAGCCCCAGCGACACGCGGATCTGGGCGACCTCGGCTAGGGCCTCGGCGAGTTGCGCGCCAGCCGTCGTCAGCTCCGCCTGTCGCTGGTCGTACACCTCGCGCGGCGTATCCCCTCTGGGAACGAGTTGCCTCGCCCGATCGAATTCGACCTGCGCCAGAGCCAATTCCGCCCTACTCTTGTAGACGGCGGCCACCCGCGCGTGCAGGAGGGCGACCTGGCTGTCGACATCCTGCACGGCGCGCTGCAGGTCCCAACGCCGGCTCCTCGCCTGCGCCTCAGTCGCGCGCACTGCTGCGATGGCTGCCTGCAGATCTGCTTGCGCGGTGTCGACCGCTGCTTGCTTCTCGGAGACCGCGACCCGGTATGGCTCCTTATCCAACTCGACGAGGAGATCTCCCTTACGCACACGGTTGTTGTCATCCACCAGAACGTGCAAGACTTGCCCTGGTACGCGCGGCGCAACAAACGTCACATGCCCATTCACAAAGGCGTCGTCCGTTGAGACGGTCGCGAGCATCTCCTCAATCCATGGGACTCCGACCACGAGACCGGCTCCCAGGACCACAACACCGACCACACCGATCAGGAGCCTTCGCTGTCGCGGAGCCGTCCGGATGTCTTTTGCTACAGGACGGCTCTCCGGCGGTGCCGGTGCGAACTTCTTGTCACGAGCGAACGAAGCAACTCCGCTCGCTGTCGGAGGCGCGTCGATCGAACCCAGCTTGTCGCTCTGCTCAGTCATATCGACCAGTCCGTGGCAAGAGGGAGACGGATGGCGTCGAAGAACGGAGGACTTCGTCGATCGCGGAGGACACTCCGATCTCAACGTTCTGTCAGAATTCTCCGGCACCAAGCTGCTGCACGCCCGTGTTGACGGCCGCATGGTTCGCCAGACTTGCTTGCGGAGCGCGGCCATGAGCATGCGGCCAGTTCCCCTTTCCGGCCAGCATTTCCAGCAGAAGGCTGGCGGCCGGCCCCGACGAGGCCGGATTCTGTCCCGTGATCAGTTGCCCGTCCGCAACCGTGTGAACGTCCCAGTTCTTTACCTTGGAAAATGTAGCGCCGCAGTTTAGCAGCTCATCCTCGACGAGAAAGGGCACCACCTTCGTCAACCCGACCTCTTCCTCCTCGCCATTGGTAAAGCCGGTGACGGTCTTACCCTTGATGAAAAGCGTGCCGTCCGGCGTCTTCACACGGTGGAGCGCGCCGGAAGAGTGGCAGACCACAGCGAAAGCCTTTCCGGCGGCGACGAACGATTCCAGCAGCACAGTGGAGGTTTTGTCGTCGACGAGGTCCCACATCGGCCCATGGCCGCCGGGGTAGAACACGGAATCGTAGTCGCCCTGTCTTACAGTATCGAGGCGAACCGTCGAGGCGAGCTGGGCCTTCGCGGCCGGGTCGGCCTCGAATCGACGGGTGAGGTCGGTCCTGAAGCTCGGCTCGTTGCTCTTTGGATCGAGCGGTGGCTCCCCGCCCTTCGGCGAGGCGAGTACGATCTCGGCGCCGGCGTCCTTGAACACGAAATACGGTGCCGCAAGCTCCTCGAGCCAGAAGCCCGTCTTCTTGCCGGTGTTGCCGAGCTCGTCGTGCGAAGTGAGAACCATCAGGATCTTCATGACCGTTGCCTTTCGTTGTAGGGGTTTCATATCGTCGGCGCCGCGACTGCGACGTTACATGTTGAGCTGTCCCACGTAGTGACCGAGGCGGTTCTCGACGTCGCCCGGCTTATGAAGGCCGCGCTCCATGAGCACCTTGATCCGGTTCTGGCTGCCTGGGCGTCCTCGCGAAGCGATGAAGGCGTCCCACTCAGGTGCAACATCCGCATCCGTCGGAAGGCTTGCGACGTCCGCCAGCCGTTTTGTCTCCGCAATCGCATCCTTGTCGAACGAGGCAATGCGCCGGGCGAGCGCGTCAACAAATCCGTCGAGTTCCGCGTCCGGCAGTGATCGATTGACATAGCCGTAGAGCTCGGCCAGTTCGCCACGAACATCATCGGCGCCAAGCAGCACTTCGAGCGCGCGCCCGCGGCCGATCAAGCGAGGCAGCCGGGCAATCGGGCCGCCCCCGGGAACCAGCCCAGCTCCCACCTCCCATTGCGACAGAATCGCCTTCTCTCGGCTGGCAAAACGCATGTCGCTCGCGAGCGCAAGCTCGCTGCCGACGCCGGTCGCGCGCCCGCGGGTCGAAGCGATGGAGACGACCGGAAGGCGGCTGAGACGCATCAGCAGGTCGGGAAGCGCCGGCAAGCCACTTGCGCCGCGAGGAAGACCCGATGACGCCTCTGGCGGGGCGAGCAGGTCGTAGTGCGTTAGGAAAAAGCCGTCGACGGCGCTGTCGAACACGATGACTTTTGCGTTCTCATCAGCCTCAAGCTTCTCGATGACCTCACCCAATTGTCGGATCGTCTCGGGACCGCAGATGTTGAGCGGCGGAAAGTCAAACGTGAGGCGCATGTAGGACGGCAGAGGACGTTCGAGCCGCAAACGCCGGGTCGCCAACGTCGTTTCGGGGTAATCCATGAAGCACTCCCTGACCTTACCGGTGTTGGATGAGAGTTCGTCCTTGCGTGGCAGACGGCGGTCGCGTCGGGATCAGGCCGCGGTCACGTCGACTATGGCTTGTGCGAACGCCTTGGGCGCTTCCTGGGGCAGGTTGTGACCGATTCCGCCTTTGATAATGCGATGTGCGTATTTGCCGGAGAACTTCGTTGCGTAAGCCTCAGCTGGTGGATGGGGAGCCCCATTCGCATCGCCCTCAAGAGTAATGGTGGGCACGGCGATCGAGGGCGCCCCCAGGAGCCGCTTTTCGAGTTCGTCATACGTCGCTTCGCCTTGAGCGAGACCGAGCCGCCAACGGTAGTTGTGGATGACGATGGCGACGTGGTCCGGATTGTCGAAGGAGGCCGCCGACCGCTCGAACGTGGCGTCGTCGAAGCTCCATTTCGGGGAGGCGATCTGCCAGATCAGCTTCGCGAATTCGCGCCGATACCTGTCATAGCCGGCACGGCCGCGTTCAGTTGCAAAGTAGAACTGATACCACCATTGCAGCTCCGCCTCTGGCGGCAGGGGAACGCTGGCCCCGGCCGGGTTACCGATGAGGTAGCCGCTGGCGGAGACCATCGCCTTGCAGCGCCCGGGCCAGAGCGCGGCGACGATGTTCGCGGTGCGCGCACCCCAATCGAAGCCGGCGACCGTGGCCTGCGGGATGGCCAAAGCATCCATCAGCGCGATGACATCGACGGCGAACACCGATTGCTGGCCATTGCGCGGCGTGCCCGCGGACAGGAAAGTCGTCGTGCCGTAGCCGCGCAGGTAAGGGACGATGACGCGGTAGCCGGAAGAGGTCAGCAGTGGCACGACCTGCGCGTAGCTGTGAATGTCATACGGCCAGCCGTGAAGAAGAAAGGCGACAGGTCCCTGAATGGGGCCGGCGTCGACGTACCCGATCGCCAAATCCCCGGCCTCAATCCGTTTCATCGGACCGAATGAGCTCGTCGCCCCCGAGACGCCGGTACGCACCTGCGCCGGCTTCATGCCGTTCGACTGTGCGGCCGCCGTCCGCGGAAATCCAAGTTGGGCCGCTGCGAGGGTCAGGGCACCCGCCTCGATCAGGCGGCGGCGGAGAGGGTAGATTGCATTACGTGGTTTAATACCGTCCATGACCGGCTCCGATCGCAATGGCCTCCAAACGTCCTGACGAGAACGTCCCACCCCTGGCCTCTCAAGTTGGCGTGCGTAGGGGACGAAACGCGGCCCGGAGCTCCGCCGAGAACAGCTCAGGCTGCTCCCACGCCGCAAAGTGCCCGCCTTTCGAAAGCCGGTTGTAGTAGATGAGCTTGGGATAGGCCCTCTCGGTCCAGCTTCTTGGCGCCGTGTAAATCTCGTCCGGATAGGCGCTGACGGCCATGGGAAGCGGGACACCTTTGGGCGCGAAGAAGGCCAGCTTGCTTTCCCAATACAAGCGCGCCGATGAAACCGCGGTGTTCGTGAGCCAGTAGAGCGCTACGTTTTCGACGACATCCTCACGCGTCAGTCCCTCGCTCTCGCCATCGAATACCCGCGTGATGAGCGCGCGGCTGCGATCGTCATGGTCGAGCATCCATGCCGCGAGTCCAATCGGGGAGTCCGCAAGCGCATACAGCGTCTGCGGACGGTTCGCCATTTCCTGTGCATAGCCGAGGCCGTGCTTGTAGAAGAAGTCGAGCTGGTCCCAGGCAGACTTCTCGTCAGCCGAGAGCCCGGATGGCCGCGGGCCGTCGGGCTGTGTCTTGGCGATGTCCTCCGGAACGGCCGCCGGCATGTTCGTATGCACCGCGACAAGTCCAGGGGGCTGCTGCAAGGCCATCTGCTCCGTGACAGCGTTCCCCCAATCGCCGCCCTGTGCGACATAGCGCGTGTAGCCCAGACGGCTCATCAATATCGCCCAGGCGCGCGCTACACGCTGCGGATCCCAGCCGGTCGTGGCCGGCTTTCCGGAAAATCCGTAGCCCGGCAGCGATGGAATCACGACATCGAATGCGTCCGTCACGCTGCCACCAAATCCCGTCGGGCTGGTGAGCGGATCGACGACCTTCAGCTGCTCGATGACCGATCCGGGCCAACCATGCGTGATGATGACCGGCAGCGCATTGGGATGGCCTGAGCGAACGTGAATGAAGTGGACATCCAGCCCGTCGATGTCGGTGACGAACTGCGGATAACTGTTCAGTTTTGCTTCCGTCCTCCGCCAGTCGTACTCACCCTGCCAGTACTGCGCGAGCTTCTGCATCGTGGCGAGATTCACGCCTTGCGATGCATCGGACACTGTTTCCCGCCCGGGCCACTTGGTTGCCCGCACGCGCCGTCGCAGGTCAGCAAGCGCCTCTTCTGAGACATCAATCTTGAATGGTCGAATCGTATCGTCCGCCGGGGAGGCCCGCAGCCCCGCGGGAACGAACGAGAGGGCTCCCGCGGCGGCGGAGGCTGCCAGCAGGTCACGGCGGGTTGTGGGTGATGTCATTGCGCTATCCTCTCGTTCGGGCATTTCGCCGAATTCGATGGGCGTCAGAGTTTTGGTCTGCCGCTCAGTGACCTGCGCTTTGGCCGCCGTCGACGTGAAGGATCTCACCCGTGACGAACGGTGCAGACTCGAGATATAGGACCGCGCCGACTACGTCCGAGATCTCACCCAGTCGTCCGATGGGGTGCATGGCGGCCAACGCCGGGTGAGTTTCAGCGGGATGCATCGGAGTTTTGACAATGCCGGGTGAGACCGCATTCACGCGGATGCCGCGCTTCGCATATTCGACTGCAAGTGACTTCGTCGCTGCGTTGAGGCCGCCCTTGGTCAGCGACGCCAGTGCCGACGGAACTTCTGAGTTTGCGTGATCCGTCAAGCTGGTGGTGATCTGGACGATAAGGCCGCCGCCCCGCTTCTCCATCTCAGCAACGGCGAGCTGGGTCATGTGGAAGAAGCCGGCGACATTGACTCCGATTGCCGTCTCAAAGTCGGCTTCCGCGTAGTCGGTGAAAGCTTTAGCGAGAAAAACGCCGGCATTGTTCACCAGCGTATCGATGCGCCCGAACCGATCGATAGCTTGGGCCATCACCCGCTCCGCCGTGTCTCGCTTGCGAATGTCGCCTGCGACTACAAGAACGTCGGGATCGTCTGCGTTCCAGCTGGACCGGGCGGTCGCGACCACGTGGTAACCTCGCCCGCGATAAGCCGATACAAGCGCCGCGCCGATTCCTTGGGAAGCACCCGTGATCACGGCGACTCTTTCCCCTGCGTTCATAATGGGATGCGCCTGCACGCTGAGAAGTCTCGCGAACCAGCCAGGGGGCGATTGCTACGGGGAGGCATCGAGGTCTCCGGGTCTATGTTCAGGGCCTCGCCTGCCTCATGCTCCTCGGTCGCTGTGACGCCAAGCGAGGTGTTCTGCGTCGGCGCTGTAGAAAACCTTTGGCTTGGTCGCGGCAAAGAGCGACGGCAATGCCTTGGCTGAAACCACAATGGCCCCTACCATCAAGACAGAGGCGATCCGCGGGCTCGGCGATGACGTTGTCTGGAGACAGTAAGGACACCGCTTTCGAGGGGAGATCCAATCATTGGCAAAGCTGCTCTCAGTCAATGTCGGCCTGCCACGCGACATCGAATGGCAGGGGAGAACCGTCCACACCGCCGTTTGGAAAACGTCAGTTCAAGGCCGGCGAATGGCACGGCGACTGAACGTCGATGGGGACGGCCAAGGAGATCTGGCGGGGCATGGCGGCGAACACCGGGCAGTGTTCGTCTACCAGATCGAGTCCTACCGCTATTGGCAACACCGGCTTGATCGGAACGATTTTGAATACGGCCAATTCGGGGAGAATTTTACCGTCGAGGGTCTGGCGGATACCGAGGTCTGCATCGGGGATCAATATCAGATCGGCGGTGCCCGGTTCGAGGTGACCCAGCCGCGCGTCACCTGCTATCGGGTCGGCATTCGCATGAACGTACCGGACATGGCAGCACTGCTGGTGTCACATGGCAGGCCCGGCTTCTATCTCCGAGTTATGCAGGAAGGCGAAGTCGGCGCCGACGACGACATCATGAAGGTCAAGGCGGGTCCCGAGCAGGTGACCGTCGCTGAGATCAATGCGCTGCTGTATCTGCCGGGTCATCCGGCGAGCGGACTGGAACGAGCGTTGCGTATCCCGGCTTTGAGCGCCGGCTGGAGAAGCTCGCTGGAGGCGCTCCTCGACCGGGAGCGAAGGGGCAGCGGAACAACAGGTAACCCCGGTCTCGGCCCACCGGTAAGCCCGCCCGGCGCGTGGCAAGGTTTCCGCCCATTGCGGGTGGCGCGCAAGCTGTACGAGAGCAGCAATGTCATTTCGCTCGTCCTGGAGCCCGCCGATGACAGGCCGCTGTCGGCTGCCCTGGCCGGACAGTTTATTGTCCTGCGGCTCATGCCACGGCAGGACGAAAGCGCCCTCCTGCGCAGCTATTCGCTGTCAGGCGAGCCGAGCCAGGACGTCTACCGTATCAGCGTTAAGCGCGAGTCGCATGGCGCCGCCGGGGCTTACATCGATGCGCGGGTTTTGGCAGGCGATATCCTCGACGTGAGCGCCCCTCGCGGCAGCTTCACGTTGCAGCGGGGCGAGCGTCCCGTAATCCTTGTCAGCGCCGGGATCGGCGCCACCCCGCTTCTCGCAATGCTGCACGTACTGGCGGCCGAGCAAGCTCGAAGAGAGATTTGGTGGATCCACGGTGCCCGCAACGGCGGCGAGCATCCATTTGCGGCGGAGGTGCGCGAACTCCTCAGGATCTTACCCGGAAGCCGCAGTCACATCTGTTACAGCGCGCCAGCACCGAACGATCGTCCAACTATTGATTTCGATAGGAAGGGGCGCGTGGGCGCGCACTTGCTCGAAGAGTTGAGTGTCCCGCGCGACGCCGACTTCTACATCTGCGGCCCGGACGTGTTTATGACCGATCTCGTCAGCGGCCTTGCGGGCTGGGGCATCGCCCGTGACCGCCTGCACACGGAGAATTTCGGATCGGGGCAGTCAATGACGCCAGGGATCGCCGCGGTCGCGCGGCGCCCCCCGCATCCGCCGAGCCAAGCCATGGACGGTCCACTTGTGTCATTCACGCGCAGCAATCTGGCTGTTCGGTGGGGCCCCATATTCCGCAGCTTGCTCGAGCTCGCCGAGGCCTGCGATGTGCCCGTGCGCTGGTCATGTCGCAGCGGAGTTTGCCATAATTGCGAGACGGGGCTGATCTCCGGCTCTGTCACCTATCGGCCGGAACCGGTCGAGCCGCCGGCCGAAGGCAATCTGCTGATCTGCTGTAGCCAGCCGCAAGGGGATATTTCGCTCGATCTTTGACGCGATTGATGAGCCCTTCGTGCCGGCTGGTAGGATTGCATTCAGCCGCTGCGGTGAATTGTTACGACTTTGCCGAGACTATTTGGAAGGTTGCGATGACCGACTTCGACGCAATCATCATCGGCGCCGGCCAGGCCGGACCGTCTTTGGCGTTCCGACTTGCGGGCGCCGGGATGAAGGTCGCCGTCATTGAGCGACATCTCATCGGTGGCAGTTGCGTCAATACCGGCTGCACGCCGACCAAGGCCTTGGTTGCGAGCGCCTACGTCGCCCGGATCGCGCGGCGTGCTGGCGAGTATGGCCTTCTAGTCGGGGGGGATATCGGCATCGACATGCGGCAGGTGAAGGCGCGCATGGACGCGATTGTGGCGGCGTCACGAAATGGGCTTACCTCCGCCCTCGAAAGTGCCCCCAACATCATGCTTTACCGTGGGCACGCTCGCTTCGCGTCGCCGCAAGTAGTGACAGTCGCAGGCGAGCAGCTGCGTGCTGGACAGATCTTTATCAATGTCGGTGGCCGGGCCGTGGTGCCACCAATGCCTGGAATTAACGAAGTGCCTTACCTGACGAATTCGTCGATGATGAACGTCGACTTCCTGCCACCTCATCTCATCATCATCGGCGGCAGCTACATTGGCCTTGAATTCGGCCAGATGTACCGCCGCTTCGGCAGCCAAGTCACGATCATTGAGATGGGGCCGCGGCTCGTTCGCCACGAGGACGAGGATGTGTCGGCGGCGATCAAGAGCATCCTCGAGCTGGAGGGTATCGAGGTCAGGCTGAATGCCGAGTGCGTCAGCCTCGCGAAACGCGGTGATGAGATCATTGCCAAGGTCGATTGCACTGCTGGTGCTCCCGAAATTGTCGGGTCGCATCTGTTGCTTGCGGTTGGGCGTCGGCCGAATACCGACGATCTCGATCTCGATATAGCCGGTGTGCGCTGTGACGAGCGGGGCTACATCGTCGTCGATGACCGACTGCAAACCACTGCGCCCGGCATCTGGGCGCTTGGCGACTGCAACGGCAGGGGCGCCTTCACTCATACCGCCTATAACGACTTCGAGATCGTCGCCGCGCAGTTGCTCGACCGAGATCCGCGCTCGCTCGGCGAGCGCATCACTGCATACGCCCTCTATACCGACCCGCCGCTGGCGCGCGTCGGTATGACCTTGGCCCAGGCGCGCCCTTCCGGGCGGCGAGTGCTGGCCGGCGATCGGCCGATGACGCGCGTTGCCCGCGCCGTCGAAAGAGGCGAGACGCAAGGATTTATGCGTATCCTCGTCGATGGTGACAGCAAGGAGATCCTGGGCGCCTCTTTGCTTGGTACAGGATGCGACGAAGCTGTCCACGCCATCCTCGATCTCATGTATGCGAGGGTCCCTTACACGGTCATGCAGCGTGCAATGCATATCCATCCGACGGTCAGCGAGCTGCTACCGACGATCTTAGGTGGCCTGAGGCCGGTGGTATGACCGGGATACGACCCTCTTGCGGCGCAGATCGCAGATAGTCCGATTAACCGCCGATAATATCCGGTGGCGCTCTGACGTTCCAATTTGGCTTGCCTGCGCCCCGCCAACGCGCTCCCGCTCGTTGCCATGAAAGCGGGCAGGATTCTCCGGGTTAACTCCTTGCGGTCGGCGCGATGGTAGTTGCCCTCTTCTGGTGTGCGACCGAATGGACCGCTCGGAGGCTGGGCTTCCAGCCGGCGCTCGGCCGTGCGTAGTTCCAGATCCTTAGGATGGCCGATTTATCGCCCGCAGGATTTGATGTGGTGGTGGTTCGCGTACGACGCCTACGCGCGCAGCGTGTTCAGCAAGGGCGCAATGATCGCTGGCCCGTAGGAGTCTCGGTCAGCCGGATCCGCTCCGCCATGAACGCATTGGAGGCCGGACGCTCCGGGCTCCGGTCTCGGCCAGGCCTGTATTTGTAATGCTGGCTGAATCGTCTGATCGTTGCGAGGACGGCCAGTCCGGATGTCTGTGACATGCCGCTTCCGCGTTCGGGACGCCAGCGTTTCCGCCTACCAGAGCTTGTCGTAATCCCGCCTGTTCTGCGCGTTTGCATGACATTCTACGCTGGCCTTTCCGGATGTCTTGCCGTCTGGTTCCGCGAATCGCCACAAGTCGTCCCGGTCCGTTCGGGTGGCGCGCGCCACGCGTCCTCGAATGGATGCGCAGGCCAAGGATGGACGCGCCGGTCGCCGATGAACCATCCGCGTGCGAGGACTTGAGTCCCTATGATGAGTTGCACCTCGTCCACTATCTCAGGATCCTCGACGCCAGCCGCGAGGACGCCGCTTGGCAGCACGCGGCGCGGGAAATCCCTCTCCTGCTCGGAACGACGACGAGCGGCCCGGCCTGGTCCAGCGATCCGGATCGCGCTGGAATCCGCCGCCTGCTACGCGAGGCGCGGGCTCGCGCGCGGCGGCTACCGCCGCCTGCTCGCGCCACCCTGGCGCTGACCCCTGGGCGGTCCGGGGCCGCCGAACTTCGTCCATATTGCCACTGCCCGCCGCGTCCGATCCTCGCCGTCGACACGCGCCCTGCTGCCTCCGGCACCGGCGCCCCGACGGAGCACACCGCCATGCCCGACCCAATGCTGACGCCGCGCTATCTGCGCACCCAGGAGGCGGCGCGTCATCTCGGCGTCTCGCCGCGCACCATGAAAATGCACCGAATTTATGGCACCGGTCCGACCTACCGGAAGATCGGCGGCCGGGTCGTCTACAAGATCGCCGACCTCGACCATTGGGTCGATCAGGGGATCCGCAAATCCACAAGCGACCCAGGCCTTGGCGTCGTTCTGGCACCGACGCCGGAAGCACGCGCCGCCGCGCTGCGCCGGTCCTGAGATGAACACCGCCGACCGTCCATTCCCAGCGACACTCGAGCGCGTTCGGCCGCGCAGCGCAAACGATCTCATGGCTTGGCCATAATTCTCGCTCGCCAAGGCGCCGCGCTCCTTGCCGATCTGGAGCTTCAGGCTGACATTCTGATGCCCGACAACATCGAGTCCAGGGCAGTACCGCCATCAGCCGAAGCGGTTCTGGCCGGCAGGGCGGGCACGGCTGGTCGCAAGCAGATGCGCGCATAACGGGAAGTCACGCCCGAACCGGTGAGGCAGGCTTGACGACCCCAGCGCGTATATTTGCCGATTGGTAAAGTTGGTTCCGATTGGTACATCGTCGGCGGCGCCGATCGATCAGATGCCGTTGCGCTGGCCGCGTGGTGCTACGCGCAGCGCGCCGTCTATAACTGGTCCGCCAAGCCCGATCAGGACCGGAACGAGGCCCGTCGCTGCGCCGCTGTGGGCATGCGCACCGGCGGCGACGACCCGGATACGTTTACGGCGATTGCCGCCGCGCGGGCGCTCGTCGCCGACCGCAACGGTGCCGAGGCGCTGCTCGATTGGGCCCTCCGGCTGCATCCGCGGTCGGCGGCCGCGCATCTGCGCAGCGGGTGGCTGGCCAACTATCTCGACCGGCCCACGCGGGCCGCCCGTCACTTCCGCACGGCGATGCGGCTCGCCCCGCTCGATGCGTCGGCGTTCAACAGCCTGACCGGACTCGGCGTGACGCACTTCATCGGCGGCGATCACGCACAGGCGATACGGCGCATGGAGCAAGGGCTCGCGCTCAATCCGAAGGCGACATGGATTTATCGCAACCTCATGCCGGCCTATGCCGCCGCCGGCGACCGGCGCAAGGCTGAGGCTGGTGTTTCCGCGCTGATGGCGGACTATCCGCGCCTGACCGTCGCGGCGGCCTGCGACGCGATGGTGTTTTCGCCGGCGGTGACGTGCCGGATCGCAGCGGGGCTCCGGGCCGCGGGCCTACCCCGAACGTAAACGGGCTCGCAAAGCCGGCGGGGCGCCGCGCGGGACCCGGGCGAGGGCACACGTGCGTCCGGGCCGGGACGACCCTGAACCTCAGGTGACGGCGGTCAGGCGCGGTGTCCCGCCTGCGTCGGCGTCGCGGTCCGTCCGTGTGGCGAGCCAGGCATTCAGCCGGTCGACGGACGGTCCTGAGACGCGCAGGGGCGCGCATCCCTCGGCCTCCCACATGCGGCTCG